>JAUXBV010000527.1 GCA_030619215.1 Fibrobacterota bacterium
GATCCGCAATCTCCGACAGAGGCAAGGTTCAGCTACCAGTTTGCCGCTGCTGAAATAGTGCTGAAACGCAGAATTGATTATTCAACCTTTTCTGAAAAAAGACTGGCCGATTCTGATATCAGGGAACTTGCAAAGAAAGTTGAGGTGTTTATTCCCGAAGGATGGCCTCCAATGGGGCATCCCGGATCAAAAATTATTGTTACCCTGAAAGACGGCAAGAAAATCAAAAACGAGATTATCGCGCAGCTCGGCCATCCACTAAGGCCTCTTTCACTGGAACAGGTTACTGATGTGTCAAAGACTTTTCTTGATGTTTACTTAAATGATGATCAGACAGGAGTTGTTTTGGATACAATGGCAAACCTTGAGGACCGGGCCGATATCCGCACAATGATGGATACGCTTACATACTTTCACATTAAATAGCAGTACATGGTAATAACAACCGGAACAACGGCTGCTTCGAAAACAAGATATAAAGGCAGCCGTTGTTATTTTACCTATAGCAGAGAAATAAAATGAAATATGAAAAACTTTTTTCCCCTCTTAAAATCGGCGGTTGTGAGTTTAAAAACCGTTTGTACAAACCGCCTTCAGGAACAAAACTGTTTAATAACACTGACGGGTATGTAAGTGATAAAGGGAAACTTATTTATGAAGCTTGGGCAAAAGGCGGGGCCGGAGCTGTTGTGGTCGAGTCCCCTGCCATTGGTGATGCACTGAGTATCGATATCCCGAACAAATATTTGATTAACGATGATAAGTTCATACCGGGTTTAACCGAGCTTGTTGACGTGATACATAAGCATGACAGTGTCGCGCTTCTGCAGCTTTATCACGCGGGGCAGTGGCACCTTGGAATGATGTCAAAACTGACGCCTGTCTCTTCTTCGCCCCATCCGGCGATTTCCGAACTCGCGCCTGTTCCTGATTTGAGAATGCTCGCGAACAATGACCCATGTGAAATGCTGACAATTGAAAAAATCGAAATCCTTGAACAGCAGTTTATTGACGCGGCGGAGAGAGCGGCAAAGGCTGGTTTTGACGGCCTGGAACTTGGCGCCGGTGCGAATCACCTGCTGGCAAGCTTTGTCTCCAGGTACTGGAACTCCAGGGATGACAAGTACGGATGCGACAGTTATGAGAACAGGGCGAGATTTATTGTAAATGTAGTTAGCGGTATAAAAAAACGTTTAGGGGATGATTTTACAATAATACTTACCATAAACGGTGTGGAAGATAACATGGGTGACAAGGGGAACACGATAGCGGAAACCCTTGAACTTGTTAAACTGTATGAAGCGGCAGGTGTGGATGGATTCCAGCCGAGGGGATACCAGCTATACAATCGTGCCAGCTACTGGACCGAGCAGTATTTTTATCCTGAAAAAGGAACCGAGCTTCCGCCGAATATGGATTACAGCCAAAGGGGCATAGGAGCATTCACGGGCCTGGCGGACGAGCTGAAAAAAGTAACATCAAAGCCGATTGTAATACCTGGAAAGTGGGACTCTGATTTTGATTTTGCTGAAAAATCATTAAATGATAACAGGGTAGATGTTATCGCGATTTGTAGAGGATTGTTCGCGGACAATGAACTTCCAAACAAACTTAAAGAAGGGCGGGAAGAGGATGTTGCGCCGTGCACAGCATGCCTTAGCTGTCTCACAGGCGGAATGCTTCCTATCCGCTGCAGGGTTAACGCTTTTACGGGCGGGGATAAACCCTATAACGAATTTCCGGAAGCTGAGACTAAAAAGAAAGTGCTGGTTGCGGGTGCCGGGCCGGCGGGCCTTGAAGCAGCGAGGATCTGTGCCTTAAGAGGCCATGACGTAACCGTTTATTCAAAACAGGGTTTTATCGGCGGTCTTATGAATATGGCCAGCGTGATTAAAGGTGATTATCCTGAGGATATTCAGAAAATCGTAAAATACTTTCAGGCCCAGCTGGATAAATTAAATGTAAAAATTGTCAAAGGTAAAGAAGTTGATCTTAAGGTCATTGAAAAGGAACAACCGGATGTTGTAGTGCTTGCCACAGGGGCTGTATTATCTGAACGGGAAATTCCCGGCAGAGACAATAAAATCGTAGTGAGCGACGGATTCCTTAAAAAAGGCCTTGATCTGGCCCTGAAGGCTATTGATCCCTATAAGCTCAGCAAGGCAACAGAGCACTGGATGCCAGGAATCGGCAAATCTGTTATTGTCATGGGCGGAGATGTTAAAGCTGTCCAGCTTTCTGAATTTCTCGTAAAGCGGGGCAGAAAGCTGACCATTGTGTGTGAAGAGGATGACATGACTTTTGGCGAGGGGCTGGCAAGGCTTCATAATTTTAAGCTGGTTGATTTTTTTGCTAAAAACGGTGTGGAAGTTATTAAAAAAGCTGCTTTCAAGGAGATCACCAAAAACGGCCTGACCTTTACAACCGAGGATGGAAAAGAGCGCACAGTTGCGGCTGACTCGATTATTCCGGTTCACCCTTTAAAGGCGAACGATAATCTGAAAGAAAGCCTGCAGGGGAAAGTTTCTGAAATTTATTCTGTTGGCGCATGTAAAAAGCCGGCTTCTTTAATCGTTGATGTGGTTGAAGATGCAGCTGAAGTTGCGTTCTCTATATAATATTTAAGATATGGGAAAAGAACAAGAATTAAATGCAGATATAGCTATTATCGGCGCCGGTGGTGCAGGTCTTCCTGCTGCTGTTACAGCTGCCTATGGCGGAGCCAATGTAATCGTGTTTGAAAAAATGGCAGCTGTAGGCGGTGCGGCAAATATGGCTGAAGGGATTTTCGCGGTTGAAAGCATCATACAGCGTAGAGAAAATGTAGGATTAACAAAAGATCAGGCATTCAAGCTTCATATGGAGTATAGTCACTGGCGGGTAAACCCAAGTCTGGTCAGGGTGATTATCGATAGATCTGCTGAAACCATAGAGTGGTTGATGGAACAGGGCGCAGAAATTTGCGAACCACGGGCGCTTTATCCGGATTCACTGCGCACATGGCATACATTAAAAGGTTATGGTAAAACCATTACCAAAGCCCTTTATGAAAAATCAAAAGAAGCCGGCGTACAGGTAATGCTTAAAACACCTGCAAAAAAACTGACGGTCGATGAAAAAGGCCGGGTAACAGGTGTGATTGCAGAAGATAAAAATGGAGATACCATTAAGGCATATGTAAAAGCAGTGATTATTTCAGACGGCGGTTTTGGCAATAATGTGGAAATGCTTCAAAAATATAC
>JAUXBV010000107.1 GCA_030619215.1 Fibrobacterota bacterium
CGTACTTAAAATTATACTGTGTGATAAAATTGTCTGGGATAAGAGTGAAAACTTCTTTCTCGGACGTTTGTGCAGCGCTACTGAGATTGGGTTTTATAACCTTGGTTTTAATCTGGCACAAAGGTTCACGTCAATATTTCCCTCCACATTCTGGCGTGTGCTCTTTCCTGCGATGAGTAACTACTCCGGTATCGGTCATAAAGAAAAGGCACGAAGGCTTTTCTTCATATCAACACGTTATCTTGCATTTACCGCATTCCCGATAGGGGTCGGCGGAGCAATATTATCATACCAGATCATCCACTATCTTTACGGCCACATCTATATAGGCGCACAACGTGTACTCCAGATTATGTTCCTTACATCAATTATTACCAGTTTAAGTGGCCCGGGTGCTGCGGTACTCTATGGATATGAAAAACAGAACTTTATTTATAAACTCGGGGCTGTAATGGCTGTTGTAAATATTATCCTGGATATATTTCTTATAAAAAGGTATGGCGCTATTGGAGCAGCCTCTTGTTATGCAACTACAACAATAATAGGCTCTGTAATTGGTACAATTTATACATGCCATATCATGAAACTGAGATATCCCATTGTGTCAATATCGAAAATATTCGTCTCTACTGTCATTATGGCAATAGCAATGGAAATAATCCTCATCCAGAATAGTGAAATACCGGGATTTTTAATATCCCTGGTTACCGGTGGAGTTGTATATGTTATAAGCTCTCTTGTACTCGGAACGTTTGAAGAAGAGGATTATATACTACTTCGGAGTGTTAAGACTGTGCTGCCGGGGAAAACAAAGAATATCATGGAATCTATTATAAATATCCTTTCAAATTTTAAAAGTAACGGGAAACAAAAAAACGGCTTCTTCAACAATAACAAAAATAAAGATATCTAGCTTATTGGAATGTTGCTTTTTAGTACTTGTCTAAAAATTCGCATTTTTGTCATTTCGACCAGAGGGAGAAATCTTTAACCAAGTGACTTACATAATAAAAAAAATTGCTTGTGCAGTTTATACTGAGATATATGAAGGGTTTCGAATTTAAAGGTTAATATAGTTTTCGAATAGGCATTAATTTTTTTACATATAATATAACCGGCAGGAATGGTATTTATTATTTAAGCAGCTCCTTTTCTACCAAGCTCAAACCAGAGCCGAATCCTCCAAAGGTCTTTATTACCCTTCTTCATGAAAAAGACCTGTTTGGCAACCTGGAATTTGACTGATCTATTTCCGTAAATAGGGCTAAACATATCAGAGGTCATGGTTATATCAGTCTCATTCAGATAAACAATCGCTTCTGTGGTATCATAATATGTTGAATCACCTATAGTAACAAGTGTATCGAAATAATCGATCCTGTACAGGTCAAGTATGCCAAATACAATTTCCTCAGTCTTCCTGAACATGTTTCTGTGGATGTTTACCTCTTCCCCATAGGTGAGATAAATGTAGGTGGAATCATCTGCAACGATAAAATCTACCTCTTTGTCAATGATAACTTTTTCAAACTGATTTTTATTTATGTGTTGCAGGTCGGCACTTATATATTCCTGATCATTCACGACATAAAATCTGAATTCTTCTTCTGAACAGAGTAAATCTTCGAAAAGCCTTATATTTCTCAATTCATATGTTTTTCTTAGGTGTTTTTTTATAGCATCCTCTGGCGTTGCCAGGTTACTTTCTATCTGTTGTATACCAGTATGAACAAAAAAAGGATTTTTACACCCAAAGAAAAGAAGGAAAATCCAAATAGATGAAGTTAGCAGCTTTTTTTTAATATCTACATTCATATATTGATAAAATAAAAAGAAATGCCTGTGTTTGCTGATTTAAATTGTATGTTATTATTATATAATCTGTTAGCTCATTTGTATACAACATTAAAATTCAGGGTGGAAAAAAGACTTTGGTGAGCCATCCGTCGGTACATCTTTCCAATAAGAGATGACCCAATCCTGAATAACTTTATCATATCGTAGTTTAAAGGTCGCCTCACCTGTTAAGGTATCCGGTGGTATAGAATCGTTTTTCATTTCAATTATTTTGTAGCCTCTGGGCTGCAATGTTATTACCCTCTCTTTATCAAAATAGGGATCATCCGATGTAGGATCAACTAAAAACCAGTTTACTATAATTGTATCCTCTTCTAAGTCGCCGATATACTCAGACTCTATAGTTCCCAGGCGGCTTAGCAATTTGGTTTTTGAGTATTCATTCAGATTGGGATCAACATAAATAAAACTCTCATGGAAAAGGTAATAATAATCCTCAAAATCAAACTGGTCATTATTGTACTCTAAAATCTCTTTAAAACTGAATGGATCAACATTCTTATCACCCTGGGGATCCTCCGGTGTGTCAGGAAAAAACAGGCCGCAACCGGATATTAATGCAATTAAAAGAGATACCAGCAAATTTTTCATGTTCATTTTTTTTCCATATCAAAACATAATATTAAATAGCGAAAAGGCTTCCCAGTGATCATCAGCGTCCGGGTCCATATATCTCTCTATCCTAGCATTGACAAAAATGCGATTGGAAACAATCGCCCTCATTTCCATAAAAGGTGTCATGTAATACATTCTGTCTTTCCAGATAAAATCCCAATCTCTATAAATATATCTAAAAAGAGAGCCCATTCGCAGCATAAAATTATTGGGGAATCTATAGGAGCTGATGAGTTCCAAACTCGATTCCAGTGTCTGGCTCTGCAAAAATAATGTGTCCAGTGAATCAACATAATTTCCATCATCCAGATACATCTCACTCCAAATACCCTCAAACCGCATTCTGTCATTAATGCCCAGCCTGCCTTTGATTCTCGAGTATAAGCGTCTTGACATGGGATAGTCATCATCCTGATACTCAGGGAAATGATACTCCTCAGTCTTGGCAAATGCTCCAAATGTTCCGTCCAGTCCCGTACCACTGTCAGGATTAATATTACAAGTAACCTCAATCCTGTATGTCCTTTCTGTTTTGTTTAGCGCGCTCTTCTCTTTCCGTAAATAGACAATCTTGTTTTTGAAATAATCAAACAGCGTTGCTACTCTTATTCGCGGTAACGAGAAGAGAGTCACATTAATAAGGTGGTTGAGGTCAACATTATCTTTATCATACACGTAGCGTATCGGTACTGTGTCATAGCTTGTTGTATAAAAATTGGGGTAAATTTTCTTATCCCCTCTCATAATAAATGAATAGTTTAATCCGAAAGTATTCGCAAATTGCCTTTCCACTGTATGAAACATGCTCAAGTTATATCTTTCATAATCCTGCAGGTTCTTGACCAGGCTGTCCTTATTATCCTCCGTTGCTTTAGTGGATAGCTCATCCTTATAAAGCCAGTCCTCATCCTCAAGAGCAAAAGAGATACCTCCTCGATAATTCATAAACTTGGCATTATCGTTATGTGCCATTAGGGAAATTGTATGCGTCAGGAGCCTTTCATCTCCAACGATTTCCTCAAACGTAGGATACGATACGGAGGAGAGTGTTAACGTATAAGCAAATGAAGGTTCAAGAAAAAATCCGCCTATGTTCTTTAGGCCGCATGTTGCCTGGAGAGAATTATTGGACCGGCTCGGTGTACTGCTGTATCGTGCGGCACCGCCGGCCTGTTCGCTTAAAAATGCAGTTCTCCCCTTGGAAAGTGTGTCCGCAAAGTAAAGAAAGAAGGTATCGGCAAAGGTAACATCATTAAAAAACAGGGCATTGATCTCCCCATTTGTAATCTTAGCATTATTATCACTATTCATATATCTGCCAAACATACTGCCTTCTGCAAAAAAGGGAATTCCTTCAATTAAAGGCTTCCTGTTATCTCCCATGCGCAGTGACCCATAAAAACCGGGATCGCCTTTTGATTCTTTTACATCATGATATCCAGGCTCAAATGGCAACTCAGGGTGCCATAGATCAGCTGCACCGCCACCGCTCAGGTAAATAGGCATATTTAAATAATCAATACTTATTACCGGCCCCAGACGCATGGAGCCTATGCCGCTGCCATTATGAACTTCAATAGAATCGTTATTGATTTTTTTAAAGGTGTTGGGGCGCCTGTTAAAAGCGGCTGTAGGAACCCACTCCAGGCCAATAGATGAATAGCGAAAAGGAAATTTTTTTCTTAGAAATAAACCTGAGAGATCTAAATAGTGGTTCTGTAATCCAAGGCTGTTATCATCAGATAAATCGTAGCTTACTTTCTGCTCAAATCTTTTAAGAGAATCGTTCCTATTAATATGAATCGAATTATTTGTCCTATATATATCCACTCTCAGGTTCTGCTTGGCGGTAATATCCACCACATTCGAGTCTCCCGGCTCTTCCGGAATTGGTGCTTGAAGCACCCCCGGCCAGTATTCAGTTTGAGCTGAGACCGTGAAAATGCAGATTATTATTAGAAAAAGAGCGTTCATTTGAGCATCGCCCCCAGTTGTAAATAAAGCCTGAGCCATTCATGAACATTCAAATCCTCAGCCCGTATCTTCTTATTAAAACCTGCTTGAATTAAATTATCCGCGATTGCCTGCTTGTCAATACCTGTTTTCAAAGATAACGACTTTGCCAGCATCTTTCTTCTCATGGAAAAACCGTTACTTACAAAGGCAAAAAAACTCTCCCAATCCTTTCTGCGCAAACGATCTTCTATTTGATCGTCAATATTCATTTGAAAAACAGAAGATTCTACTTTCGGCTTCGGTACAAATGCACCGAGAGGGATATTGAATAAAATTTTCGGTGAGCCGAAAAACTGGCAGAAAATTGTTAGAAAGCCATTTTGTTTTGTATGAGGAGCAGCGACTATACGCTCAGCAACTTCCCGTTGTACCATATAGGTCACCGATCCAACCTTCGGTGAATGGAGCAGTGTTTTTTTAATAATTAAAGCAGCGATATTATAGGGAAGGTTTCCGACAATATGAAGTGGAGAGCCAAGGGCTCTGAAATCAAACTCCAGTACATCGCTGACATGCAATGTCCACTTTCCATCACCTATTTTTTCCTTTAAGCTGGGAATAATATCATTATCCATTTCTATCATGTGAAACCGGGGGAACCGCTCTTTGAGAAAAATACTCAGAGCTCCCTTACCAGGACCTATTTCTATAACTTTGCTATCATCAGAAGATTCAACTGCCGAGGCAATTCTCCGGGCATAATAGGGAGATATTAAAAAATTCTGTCCCAGTCTCTTTTTGGGAACCAATACTTTGCTTTTCACAAAACAACTTTCTTACAACATAAAAAAGTACGATAATGTTTAAATATTTAGTAACTATTCAGGTAACAAAAAGAATAAAGAATTATTTGACTCATTAATAACAAACACAAACTAAAAAGAGAAACCGCCATACGCATGAAACTGCACCTTCTTTTCCGAGTCAAAGTTAACTTCGGAAGACACATTAAAAACACCAAACGGTGTCAACTTCCATAACAGGCCAAATGTTGTTATTCGCTGATAATCATCTCCAAGAAATTCCTTTTTCTTATTATCCGGCAGTAAAGAGCCGTAACCTTCGTATTGAAAGACATCTCTAACAGAACTGCCCCTGTCAGTACCCTTCCTGGTATTTCGCAGAGATATTCCCAGGGTATTACGCGGCCCAACCGCATACTCCCCCATTAATATCAGCGCATCGGAATTCGGACCCATTGGAGAGCCGAGGCTCTGTCCATAATGAGTATATCGATGGCTACCTCCGTAAAAATGGGTATACACCCACGGTTCAATCCGCGAGTATTCAAAAGTGACGGTTATATCTCTCTCAAGTAAAGTTCCAAAAAATTGAGTCCCTGCTGTAAGTGCCCACTTATTCCCGAAGTCATCGCCAAATATGCTTAACGGCGAATCAATATCATCCAGGAAAAATTCGATATACCAGAAGAAGTTTTGTGGGAACGAGACAGACAGGTCAAATGAAAGAACCGCATTATCTCTGTCGCCGATATAATGTTCAGCAAATACGTATGGAACAAACGGAATCATATATACCCATTCCCATCCACGCTCCTCGCCATAATATTCATTCTTTAACGAATCGGTCTGTGCCTTTTGGGCTGTACTTCCATTTATTATTACCTCATTTATGCCAACCATTACTTTATCCTTAAATAGAGGAAAGTCAAGGCGGTGGGTATAGAAATATTTCGGCCTGTCCTTTTGTGTCCTCAGTAAACCAAAGGTATGTACATACTCGAATGCGGCAAGGTCCATTCGGGCCCGGAAATATGTTACCGGTGAACCGTCGCCGGAAAATGTCAGGGGGTAAAACAGCGCGGGCCCCTGGCGCAGGTAATCAACAGCCGTTTCCAGGTCAACTTTATTTCCTTCATAGTATATGCCACCCCTGAACAGGTCGGAAGATCGGATTGAGCTTGTTTTTACCCTGTCGCCGGTAAGATTATACGGATTTCCATCATACGGCTGATAACTTGACATGGAAAATGCGGTATCGGATCGATATTCCGTCCAGACGCCAATTTCGGAAAAATATGAAATTTTGCCGGTAGCACCGGTGATTTTAGGATTAATAATACCCTTTAGGAGTAATTCGGATTGGCCCTTATAATATGGTGTTATATCCCCAATCAATGAAAGATTTACATAATTCTCAGTTTTTAATTCCCTCTTTTTTAACTTGAAAAGACTGCGCTCAGCACTAACTATCTTGCGAATATTCTTAAGCCGAAACGTCTCCTGCTTAGTTAATACGCCGGCAGCATCAAGTGAATCTACTTTGTCAAGAAAATCCATGACTTCCGCAGCATGCATCGGTTTGCTGTAGAAAGATCGTGGAGCTTCAACAGTATAACGATTTGAAATGCGAAGAATAAACCGGTCAAGCTCCGTGTTATTTTTCAGAGCCGGTGAGTATCCTCCAAATACAGTCATAACAAGAATCAAAACAATAAACACTACTGCCATGATTACCCCATGCTACAGCTTTTTTTCAATCTCTTTCTTTTTTATAGTAATAAAATTCAAATGCTTCTGCACATACTCAATTTTCTTTGCAGATACGGGTACCTTCAAACTCAGCGCCTCATTTATAATCCGTAAGCACTCCTCATTTTTTCCCATTGCGTCCAGGCTGGCTACAATAATCTGATAGGCGTCTACCAGGTCCGACCAGTTAACGGGATTGCGAGCGTATGATAATTGTATAAGCCTTCTGCCATGAATTATAGCGTCTTCATAGTTATCAAGTAATAATGCTAAGCGAGCCCTTATACGTAAGTATATGGTATTATCAGGATATTTTGCAAGCACAGGAGAAACCAAAGCATCGGCTTTTGAGTATTCTTCCTTCTCAATATATATCCATGATAATGAGTTTCTTGCCATATAGCTTAACGGCGATGTGCTGTGTACTACCTTTTTTATTTTCCGTATGCCTTTTCTGGCCCTGCCTTTCATAAAAGGAATCCATTTTAAATTTACCCCTACATAATAGTCATACAATCCTATCCCATAAAAAGCTTCATACAGGGTAGTATCCAAATCCCTGGCTTCTTTGATAAGTTTTACCGAAGTTCGGGCATTCTTCACAGCCGGAATCCACTCTCCCAGCTTTGCAAGAATCAGGCTCCTCATACCGTAAATGGTGCCGGTATAAAAAAGATATTTAACCTGGTCGTCTACATCCGCAGGATGAATAAATTTTTCAAAGAACGTCAATGTGCTATCCAAAGTTCTTACAAACTTTTCTCCATCCAGTACATACGATTCATAATCCATGATTTCTATTTGAATAGCATTCAAACGCATGAATAGCGCATCAATGTTGTCCGGATCAGACTCCAGAACATTCTCCACCCTCTCATAGGCTTTGGCATACTGCTGATTCAATAAATTGCTTACTACAATATCCATACATGTATCAAAGGCCAAATCAGAAAATGCATTCTGTATCCAAAGTATAAAGATAATAGGAATAATTTTTTTTGTCATATACCGATCTGCGACTCGATTAATGGTATTAATGGTATTTGTTGATTATTGAGGTAATTGCAAAAGTCACCGAAATGGATTCCCGTGAAGACGGGAATCCAGCGACCTATACTTTTACAATTACCTCTATTAACTAAGAATACATACCGCATAACACCGTACACTATATTAAAATACGATTTTTCACTGATGTAAATTGGGATTATTAAAATAGGCAGGTAAATTTTAAAAAGAGTTTGAGGTGTAGCAGACTTCAATTAGTGCTGATAATGGTATGGAATCTCCTCAAAACAGGCTCGCCAAAGTCTAAAAATTCGGATAAATAGCGAAAATACCCATCAATAGTAAACCAGCCATCCCTGCCGTATTTCCCAGTGGCTTTTTCTATGTGAAACTCCTGTGCGGGCATAAAGCTGTAGCCGGTCAAAGGATAAAAACGAAAAAGATGTAAAAGAAAAGAACGGTTAATATTATTCCAAGACCGATGATAAAGGGGTTTTTATACCATGTCTCAACATTATATTCGAACGACTGGTTGAAGGGCTTGTTTTTATTTTTGATCGATTTTATAATTGCACCGCGCAGCTTCTCAGGC
>JAUXBV010000243.1 GCA_030619215.1 Fibrobacterota bacterium
CCGTATCGGTCTTCACAAATCGATGTAACCCTGCTGTTACTTATACTATTAGGTTTATCAGGATCGTTTAAATATCTGGTAAATTGCTCTTTGCTTGCGTCAAACCTATTAAATCCGCTTTCAGTTCCCACCCAAAGAACACCGGATCTATCTTTACACATTGAAAGAATAAATTCATTACTTATTGTATTTGGATTTTTCTCATCGTAAGTATAAATCTTGAACTTGTACCCATCGTACCTGTTAAGCCCTGCCTCGGTACCGATCCATATAAAACCTTTATTATCCTGCACTATACAAAATGCGGAACTCTGAGACAACCCATGCTCAATTGACAGTCGACGGAACCTGATATTATCCCACTGGGAATATAGAGCCAATGGAAGTGCTAGTGTTAAAAAAAGGAATATATAGCCTGTTTTCATTATTTTACTTCGAATATTCATGGTAGTAATTTAATAATTTTTAGATAAATTTATCTCATTATATTGTTAGTACCTTACAAGGTGCCAACTTGCGAAGTGCCCTTAGGGTATTGGTAGAAATAATTTCCTGCGTTTTTTTACCCTGAAGGGTTTTAATGCCAGCTTGTCTGGTGCACACGTAGCAGAAAATTATTTCGTTAAGTCTTTAGTCCAGCTTAGCTGGATACTTATCCCCCGCTTTGCAGGACTAAAGCCCCGCTTTGCGGGATTAAAACAGTTTGTCTGGGTTACGTACACTCTTATTTTAGCATGAATTAATAAACATTACAACCGTTAAAGATTTTTATGGGCAATAGAATCAGGCATTGGAAATAATTGTCTTATCACTTCACAAGGGGAATTTCCAAACCTATCGGAAAGGACTATCTATGTACCTTCACAGGTTTTGTTATTCTTGGTGTGTATTTACTAATAAAGGCAGATGTAAAATTAAGGCAATAACCGAACTAACCGGCCCGGGACTCAGGCAAATGGAAATAGAAATCGCTTCCACCATTATTTCCGGATCGATATCCGATTGTTCCTCCATGCGCATCAATAATTAACTTGGATACCGCAAGGCCCAGTCCTGTCCCTTTTGGCAAGACACCTTCCTTGTCTCTCAGCTGGGAGTATACGTTAAATAACAGGTCTCTTTTATCCGGTTCTATACCAGGCCCCTGGTCTCGAACGGAAAATTCCTGAAAAGGTTTACCATTGATAACGGTTCGAGAAAGAGAAACATAAATGGTACTTTCTTGAGGGGAAAACTTTATTGCATTTGACAACAGGTTGACAATGGCCCGTTCTATCATTCTCCGGTCAACCTGTATCGGTGAATCAATGTCAATATTCTGTTCTAAACAAACCTTGGCTTTATTGAGGAGAGGTTCCATTAAAAAAATGGTGCTTCGTAATATTTTACCTAAAACTATGCTTTCTTTTACAGGCGTCATTTTATCAGCTTCAAATTTATAAATATCAAGCATGTTATTGATCAGATTAATCATTGTCGTTGAAGATTCAGCAATAATATTACATGATCGTTTATCCAGCTCTGCCTCGACTCTGGCTTTTAAAACATCTGAATAGCCCATTATACACTGGAGAGGATTACGAAGGTCATGTATTAGCATTGCTGTAAAATTCGCCTTCAACTCTAATTCATCCTCCAATTTCTTTTTCTCTAATTTCTGCCTGATACTATTTGTTCTGATTTTATTATAAAGCAGGATTAATCCCCCAATTGATATAATAACAAATATTTCAAACCATAAAGTCTCCCAAAACGGTGGTATTATTTTTATTCTTAATAATGCTCCTACTTCATTCCACACACCGTCATTATTCGAGCCTTTCACTCTAAAAGTATATTTTCCCGGCGGGAGGCCCGTATATGATGCAAATCGTCTATTGCCGACATAATTCCATTCCCTCTCAAGGCCTTCCATTATATAGGCGTATTGGTTGAAATCCGGGTAGACATAGTTTAGGGCAGCAAATTCAAATGTAAAGACATTATCTTTATATGACAGTTTAACGTCTTCGGTCTCTGTTATTGACTTCTCAAGAATCAAACGGTTATCCGGCATTCTTCCAACAGGGACCTGCCTATTATACAGTTTGAACGAGGTTATTACAACAGGAGGTATGTTGGGATTATCTTTTATGCTGTCCGGATAAAAGGAATTGAACCCGTTTATGCCGCCAAAAAACATCTCTCCACTTTTACTCTTGAAAGCTGAAGCGGTGTTAAACTCATTGCTTTGCAGACCATCCTTCACATCATAATTTTTGAATTTTTCGGTTTTTGGATTAAACCTGGATATTCCTTTATTGGTGCTTAGCCAGAAATTCCCTTTCTCATCCTCAAGTATGTCATAAATCTCATTATTTGGTAAACCATCTTTTATGGTAAAATGCGTAAAAGTATTTTTTGATTGGTAAAATTTATTAAGACCTCCGCCATAAGTACCTATCCATAATATTCCTGACTTGTCTTCATAGATACTTAGTACGTTATTATTACTCAGGCTGCTACTATTGCTCGTATCTGTTTTATAGTGAGTAAATTGTCCTTTTCTTTGGTCAAATTTATTAAGGCCTCCTCCTAAAGTGCCAATCCATAGAGTTCCTGAACGGTCTTCATATAAACGATAAATTCTATTGCTGCTTATACTGTGCGGATTGTTTGGGTCGAATTGATAATGAACAAACTCTTCGGTTTCCCGATTAAACTTATTGAGCCCTCCACCATCCGTACCGAGCCATAGCTCATTGGATTTATCTTCCAGAACAGCCCTGACATTATCATTACTCAGGCTGTTAGCATCGTTGGGATCGTATTTATAATGATAAAATGTGTTTGTCTTCCGGTCAAATTTATTAAGCCCGCCACCTTTAGTCCCAATCCAGAAAATACCGTTATGATCTTCACAAATGGAATAAACGCTATTATCATTGAGGCTCAGCGGGTCCTTCAGGTCGGCTTTATAATGAGTAAATCTATTGTTGAACCTGTCAAATTTATTAATTCCCCCTCCATCTGTTCCAATCCAGATAATACCGGAGCTGTCTTCATAAATTCGCCTTATAAAATTGTTATTAAGGCTGTTTGGATTATCAGGCTCATTTTTGAAATGGATAAACTTTTTCGATTCCCTGTTAAAAAGAGAAACACCTCCATGAGTTCCAAACCAGAGCCCGCCATCATTGTCTTCACAGATGGATATGACTCTATTGGAAATCAAGCTGTTCGGGTCTTCCGGATCGCTTTGATAACGGGTAAATCTTTTCTTCTCCCGGTTAAATATATTCAGCCCTCCATTATCCGTTCCAACCCATAGGACTCCCATCCGGTCCTCATATATCACATTTATATCATTTTCACTTAAACTGTTTTGATCATTAGGCCTGGTTTTGTAATGTCTGAATTGCTCATTTTCGCAGTCAAACCGGTTAAGGCCGCCACCTTTGGTTCCAATCCAGAGTATCTTTGCATGATCCTCATAAATACATAAAACCTGATTATTACTCAGGCTATATGGGTCGTCAGGTTTATGTCGATAATGTATGAAATACCCTTTTTCACGGTCAAACCTATTGAGACCGCCTTTATGGGTTCCAATCCAGAGCACTCCTTTACTATCTTCGCAGATAGATAAAATGTGATTATCACTCAGGCTGGTTGAGTCATCAGAAATGCTTTGGTAATGAATGAATCGTTTTTTTGTGTGATCGAATTTATTTAGCCCATTTTCAGTACCTATCCAGATAATCCCGTTATGATCTTCACAAATTGAAATAACCCTGTCGTTGCTGAGGCTATTTGAATCATTGGGGTCATGTAAATATTGTGTGCATTGTTCTTTTCCAACATCGAAAATATTCAGTCCGTTTTCAGTTCCTACCCATAATTTACCCGATCGATCTTTACACATTGAAATAACAAAACTACTGCTTAAGCTATTGGGATTTTCTAGTTCTGCCTTATATACCTTAATAGTGTAACCATCGAATCTGTTTAATCCCGTCTCAGTACCGATCCAAATAAAACCTGTATTATCTTGAATAATGCTGTATGCAGAACTTTGAGAAAGACCGTCTTCAATAGAGATATTGCGGAATTTTAAATCCTTCACCCCTGCACTAATAGTAAATACCCAGTAAAATATAAGCGAAATAGACAGGAATGTAATGTGGTTATTTTTTATAACTAAATGCATAAAAATTCATTTCTAAGTATAATTTTTATATTATGCTTAGGTTAAAAGAGTGTCCTAAAGATTTTTGCCGCATGAAAATATATTGTGGTATGAAAAAATCAATTAATAAATTGCCCTAAGTATATTGTTTCATTACTAAGAAAAAAGCGGATTTGATTTTTTTCGGAATTCTGCATTCTTCATTTAAGGCGCTTTTTTAAGTTACTCCCAGCCTTTTCCCACAGCTCTCTGGGATCAATTGGCTTCCCTCTGCGAAGCCGGAAAGATTTCATAGCTTGGTAAATTGCTTTATTCACTTCTGATTTATTAAGATGATATTCCCTTTTAAAATATTTGTAAAGGTCCTGGCGGGAATTCCATGTAAAATTCTTTTGTCTCTGTTTTAATTTTGACTTACTCGTCTGAATCATAATGCCTTTACGAATAATCCTATTTTATATGCCTGTAAATGATGGCCTGCTTTAATTAAATATTATAGTCACAGGTTTCAACTTGTCAATAAAAAAGTATATTATCCATTCTTTTCACATGAGCATTAGTATGGGCAGTACTAAAAATGAGGCTGACTATTAGTACCTTACAAGGTGCCAACTTGCGAAGTGCACCAGACAAGCTGGCATTAAAACACCAGACAAGCTGGCATCAAAACACCAGACAAACTGGCATTAAAACCCTTAAGGGTGTTGGCAGGAAAGCATATTATTACATTAAAAAGGTTTTGTGAATATATACTGAAGATAAAAACAATTCCAATTGTTAACAATATGTAGAAACTTGAACAATAGTATATTCATTGCTAAGACTGTTTTTTATCCATTCTGTATGTTCCTTATCTTTTGCAACACCAACCAATGTCGATCCTGATCCGCTCATTACAGCATTTAAACAACCGGCTTTTAATAACTTCTCCTTCAATGATTCCAATCGAGGATGCTGTTTAAAAACAGTTTTCTCAAAATCATTATGCATAGCGTCAATTGCACTATCCTTATCGTTATTCTCTAAAGCTTCTTTCATCCGGGCTGTCTTGCTTTTTTCGCGCCCTGTCTCATTATAATTAATTCTCTTATACGCTTCACTGGTAGAAACACCGAAATCAGGGATAGCCAGCACAAAATTAAAGACAATATCTGTTTTTACAGGCTCCAGAATGCCGGTCGTTTCGGTATCAAAGGCGGTTCCTCCTGTAAAGTAAAAGGGAACATCCATTCCGATGTCGCGTGCAATAGTGACAAGTTGCCGCTTGTCCAGGTCCAGGTTCCACAAATTATTCAGTATACTGAGTACGGTTGCGGCATTCGAGCTTCCACCCGCGAGCCCGCCTTTAACCGGAATATTCTTTTCAATATGTATGTGAACATTTTCCTTTATGCCAAACTGTTGCTGTATTTTCTCTACTGCCTGCCGGCAGAGGTTGCTTGAGTCAACAGGGACCTGCGGGTTATTACAGGTGATGATCAAATTCCCGGAGGCTTCAATAGAAATAATATCGTAAAGGTCTATCCGGTGCTTAATAATGCCAAGCTCATGGTATCCTTTATATGTTCCTTCACCAATTTTGCGAATTATGTCAAGTGCTAACGTAATACGGGTATATGATTTTTGAACTAACATGGTAAATTATTACTATAAGAGTAGAAACTTTACTTACTTAATATTACCTTCATAAATGGGGAAAAATAATTCTTC
>JAUXBV010000142.1 GCA_030619215.1 Fibrobacterota bacterium
ATTATTTATAATTACTTTAATCATTATAATTTTCTATCTGTCTATTTGATTAATATTGCATCGAATTTACAGCCTTCATAGCAAACACCACATTTAATACATTTTGTTTGATCTATAGTATGACTTTTTTTCTTTTCACCTGATATTGCCTGCTCAGGACATTCTTTTGCACATTTTGTGCAACCAACACATTTTTCTTCGTCAACTGAATATTCAATCAGTTCTTTGCAAACTCCTGCAGGACATTTTTTGTCTTTTATATGCGATTCGTATTCATCACGGAAATATTTTAATGTAGTTAGTACCGGGTTTGGCGCACTATTACCAAGACCACAGAGAGCTGTTCTTTTAATACTTTCGCAAAGTTCTTCAAGTGTATCCATATCTTCCATTGTGGCTTTTCCATCACAGATAGATGATAGAATTTGAAGCATTCTTTTAATTCCCTCGCGGCAAGGAATGCATTTACCGCATGATTCATTTTGGAGAAAGTTAATAAAATACCTGGCAATATCCACCATACAGGTTTTCTCATCCATAACAATCATGCCACCTGACCCCATCATAGAGCCAACTTTTGCTAATTCATCAAAGTCAACTTGTAAATCAATTAACTTTTCAGGTATACATCCGCCTGATGGGCCACCTGTCTGAACTGCCTTGAGTTTTCCATTTCCAGGTATACCGCCGCCAATATCATAAATGATTTCTCTAAGACTGATACCCATAGGAACTTCAACTAATCCCGTATTGTTTATTTTTCCCACTACAGAAAATATTTTTGTTCCTGTGCTGTTTGCGGTTCCTACTTTACTATACCAGTCGGATCCTTTAGATACAATTATTGGTATGTTAGCCCAGGTTTCTACATTGTTTAAATTGGTAGGACTGTCTCTGAATCCTTTATCAACAGTATGTATATATTTTGCACGAGGTCGCCCTACTTTTCCTTCCAGGGAAGCCATTAAAGCAGTAGATTCACCGCAAACAAATGCTCCTCCGCCTTGTGCTATCTTAATATTAAAGTTGAAACCGGAGCCAAGAATATTATTGCCAAGAAAACCATATTGCTTAGCTTGCTCTATAGCCAGTTTAGTATTTTCAACAGCAAGTGGATATTCATTACGAACATATATATATCCATCATGTCCACCTATTGCAAACGCTCCAATAATCATTCCTTCCAATACAACATGAGGATTACCTTCAAGTACAGAACGATCCATATACGCACCCGGATCACCCTCATCTGCGTTACAGATTATGAATTTAGAACCACCTTTTGCTTTACGGCATGATTCCCATTTTTTACCTGTAAGGAATCCACCACCGCCTCTACCACGTAAATTACTCTTTTTAACTTCATTGATAATATCCTCCGGAGACATTTCAAAAAGAGCTTTTGCCATAGCAGAGTAACCGTCAATTGCAATATAATCCTCAATTTTAGTTGGATCAATCTCTTCATTGCTTCCGAGAATAGTTCTTGTCTGTTTTTGATAAAAAGGAATGTCATTTTGATGAATGATTTTTTTACCAGTTTGATGGTCGGTATAAAGTAATCTATCAATAACATTATCCTGCAAAATGCTTTGTTCAACTATTTCCGGAACATCCTTTACGCTTATTTGCTGATAAAAAATGTTTTTGGGTTGAAGAACAATGAGTGGCCCCCGTTCACAGAGTCCCCGACATCCTGTACCTTTTATTTCTACTTTATCGGATAAACTTTTCTTTTCTATTTCATTATTAAAAGCAGCAATTACATCAGCTGCTCCTGCTGCACAACAGCCTGTTCCTGCGCAAATAAATACGCTAATTTGATCAGGATTATTTTTTTCCAGAATAAACTGCTGCAATTTTTTCAGATCAGCGGCACTATTAAGCTTCTGTGGCGTTGTTGTGTCTTTATTCATAACTGTCTAATACTTTTTTTAATTTAGCAGAATCAACCTTACCATAATATTTTTCATCAACAACCATTACAGGAGCTAGCGCACAACAGCCAAGGCAACTTACAGTTTCTAATGTGAATTTTCTATCAGGCGTTGTTTTACCAGCTTTAATCTTTAGCTTGCGTTCTAATTTTTCTAAGAGTCTCTGACCACCTCTAACATGACATGCTGTACCTAAACATACAGTAATAAGATGTTTTCCTCTTGGTTCTAAACTGAAAGATTTATAAAATGTAGAAACACTATATACCTGAGTTAATGGAATATTTAATCTCTCTGCCACACGATTAATTGCAGGCTCTGGTAAATAATTATAATTCGAATTTATTTCCTGTAAAATATGAATTAGGTTTTCAGGATCTGCTTCGTATTTATCTTTTACTATATTATCAATCTGTTTTAAATCAACTTCACCTGACAATTTAATTCTCCTTTTTGACTGGAAAAATAGCAATGTTTGTTACCGGGCATGCATTATAACAACTACCGCAGCCAGTACATTTTTTCTCATCTACATATCTTGCTTTTTTCTTAATTGATACCTTAAAGTTACCTGGTTTACCTTCTACTTTTAAAATATCAGCATAGGTTATTAATTCAATATTATGATGTCTTCCACATTCTACTAATTTTGGTGAAAGTATACACAGTGAACAATCATTTGTAGGGAAAGTTTTGTCAATTTGAGCCATTTTGCCGCCAATAGCAGGAGAATTTTCAACTAAATAAACTTTATATCCTGAATCGGCAAGGTCGAGGGCGGACTGGATACCACCTATGCCGCCGCCGACAACGAGTACCGCTCCTGTTTTCCGAGACGCTGACATAGTTTCTTCTCCACATCCATTCCTGCGGGGTAACGACGTCATGTTAGTTAAAGTAGCCCTGTTAAAGCATAGAAATATATTTTAAGCGCTGTGAAATATAAAGGCATTGAGCCAATCAGTGTTCTCCGGTTTTCATAGTATACAGGATTTTTTTTTACAATAAAAAATTTTTTACTATCAATAAAGCACTACGGGGGCTAAATATGAAAGTTACAAATCTTGATAAAATTGAGAAGGTAAAGGTAAGCATGGAAGGCGTACAGGGCGCCTTCAAGCAGGTTCCCATATCAAAAGACGACGGCGCGCCGGTTTTCTCTTTCCGGGTTTTTACCCTTGAGACAAACGGGCATACACCCTACCATCAACACCCTTTCGAGCATGTCAATTACGTCATTGAAGGAAACGGCGTAATTGTAAAAGAAAACGGTGAAGAGGTTGAGATCAAAAAGGGAGATTTTGCTCTAATCGATCCTGATGAAAAACATCAGTACCGGAATACCTCGGCACAAGAGCCGTTTGTAATAATTTGCGCGGTTCCCAAGGAGTATGAGTAGGATACCTTTTATTCAGGCTGGTACAACGCTTCATTAATGCTACTTTATAGATGAATACTTAATATTTACAAAAATTTCATGGTTTTGGCCTTCCATTTGGAGGACAACTTTAGTTTCGCCTGTTCTCCATATAACCATACGGGTCAAAAATCCAATACTTACAGCGAATCCCCACTTAGACTCGTCCGATTTAAACTGGTCGTTTTTCCAGTTATCCTGAATGGTGGCAGGGGCTCCATACATCAGTCTCAGGTGCTTTTTCAGCGTAATAAAATCTTTATTGAAAATAGCGGGATCGTGATGTTTCTGCTGAATGGTGTATCGCGCAGAGGTCAATTTACCGGCTTTAAAATGATAGTAGATTTTACATTTCATACCGATGAGCGTATAGTCATATTTTAAAGACTCCTTTCCCTCTTCAAGAAGCTTCAGTTTCTCTGTTTGCTTTACCTGCGCTATACTCATGCCCCACCTGACTTTTCTGAAATCCGAAGTGGTGCCGGTTTTCAATTCATGGACAATGGTTGAAATATCTTTGCTGGTAGGCACCACCGGGAATGAAGCATCCGGTTTCTTTGTTGAAGGTGTTCTTTTCAGAGCTTCAATCTCACTTGGACTTGCGTATTTCCATGTTCCATTGTCTTTTAAAATCACCTTTTTACCATCTTCTGTTGTAGCAACTTTATCAGCATAAATACTCGTTATACCAATTATTACAATTAGAGAAAAGATAGCAAGGCAAACAGCAACCGGTAAGGTTTTTTCTTTTTTAAGGAAGACCATAAGTAACCTCAAAATGCTATAAAAAGTTAATTAATTATGATTATCTCTATTTATAAATTATCAAATTCTGTAAGAAGTTAATCAAGATTAAATTTGAAATATTTTAAACCTTTTTTGTAACTATTCAGGTATAGTTTTTAATAATGTCATTGCGAGCGAAGCGAAGCAATCTCCTACGTCTGAGAAATGAGATTGCTTCGCTTCGCTCGCAATGACGCTGAGAAAGTCACATTACCTGAATAGTTACACCTTTTTTAATATTCTTTTTGTAAAATCCTTATAGATTAATATTATAAAAATTTACCCGGCGATTTATATTATTGATAGAATTTGAATGTTTACAGTGTAGAGTTGGTTTGTTATTGATACTATGGAACACGGCAGTAAATTATAATGGAATCATTTAATGTTGAATCAGTTAAGAAAGAGCTTGCACCGCTTGACTTTAACCTCAGGCAGGGATACTCTCCACAAATCCTTTCCTATTTCAGTTATTATGGGTTGGATTTTGGTGTAACTCACCATTTCGGAACCTTTCAATCACAGGGCTTTACCCTTGCGGCACACCTGTTTGACCCTGGTAAAGCGCAGGGAACGGTATTTCTTTTACATGGTTACTATGACCATACGGGCGTCCTTAAGAATATTATCAGATTATGTATTGAGAAACAGTTTGCTGTTGGAGTATTTGACCTGCCCGGCCACGGTCTCTCAACGGGTGTAACAGCATCCATTGAGGATTTTTCACAATATGTAAAGACATTTGAGGATTTCTTTCAGCTCTGCCGGCCGCATGTTACCCGGCCCTATTACCTCATCGGGCATAGTGCGGGTGGGGCTGTTGCTCTTGAATACCTTTTCCAGGCGGAAAAGTCGATTTTTGAGAAAATATTTCTTCTTGCACCGCTTGTCCGCAGCTCATATTACCACCTTTCACGCATTGGTTATTTCATAGCGAGCCCCTTTTCGGATACTGCACCGCGGTGGTTTCGCAACGCGTCATCAGACAGGCAGTTTTTGAAATTTTTTCGCGATGATCCTCTCCAGTGCAGGCATTTTCCCATAAAGTGGGCGGAAGCATACTACAAATGGAACGAGCAGGTAAAAAGCTATGAAGCGGCTTTTGCACCGGTGACGGTTATCCAGGGAACAAAGGACGATATTGTTGACTGGCGGCATAACATCACGTTTCTCGGCAGGAAAATACCTAATGTAAAGGTCCTTTATATCAAGAACGCGCGGCACCAGTTGATGAATGAAGCTGAGCCTCTACTCAATGAGTTCCTTGGCATTCTTGGAAAGCAGATGACCGGCTTAACAAAGAAACAAACGGTTGTTTCAAAACCTGTAAAGGTGTTCCCTGTTTTCCGGAAGAATGGCCTGGACGCAATGATTCAAGTATACCGGTCAAATATGCGTTTTGTGTCATACCGCTGGAAACAGTATTTATGGCAGGGCTTTACCGGCATACGATTCCTCCATTTTATTACGCAAATTAACGAAGGGGCAAAGGCCTCCCCGCATATTCCGTTAGCTCAGTGCGCATGGGATGTTTTTAAAAAATTACATTTCTCCCTTTCAGTTGACTGGCGAATCGACCTTAAATTGATCAAAGGCCGCCCTGTAATATTTTATGCACAACACCCCGGCTATATCGAGCCTTTGGTTTGCCTGGCGGCATTAAAAGAGTTTAATCCAAAGACTGTTTCAACAGCATGGGTTTCGAATATTTCCGAAGCTGTTTCTCAGCGGATTATCTCTGTGCCGGATTCAAAGGAAGCGACACTTCAAGAGCTTCGAAGGTATAAGGGGTTGCGGAAGATTCTTGAGACTACCTGGGCGAAAATACTGACTTTCCAGGTTGTCAAGTACCTTCAGGGAGATATGCCTGCCGTTGAATGTAAGCGTCAACGACGGCTGGCGATATCAGATATTTTATCCACATTGGGCGGGGGTGAGTCAATACTCCTTTTTCCATCCGGCGGCGAGGGGCAGAAACCGTGGGCCGGTGAACATACGGTGTATTTTGAGAAGCTCATGCGAATCATTATCAGCAGCCAAAAAAGGATACCCCGGCTTAATGAGTTGCGCCTTGTCCCCCTGATCACCGGGAGCTCTCTTCGCGCATTGTTCAAGAGTCAAGTGATGATGCCGTGGAACCCCGTAACTTTCCTGTTTCGACTGCTTCCGGACCGCCCGTTTCAATTTGTGATAAGAGAGCAGATAGTATTAAAAAACCTGCTGGATCAAAAAATGGATTCAAAGGATATTGTTAATTATTTAATGAAGAGGCTGGCTTTATAGTTACTGTTTTATATTGAATTGCATAATAAATGTCCCATATTTTACATGATGTCATCGCGAGCCCTAACAGAACTAGGATTAAAACGAATCGTGGCGATCTTAATATATACATAGCGACATAAGTAATTGCCGTTTATAATATGCAGAATATATATTTTTAGCATGACGGTAAAAATTGATGATCCGCATGTAGTTATGATTCTGCAGGACGAAATTCAGAGGTCTGAAGAAGCACGATACGACCATCGCCTTCATGCAGTTTTGCTGGTCGCCAAGGGAATGAGTTGTCCAATCGTAGCAGATTTGCTTGGAGACTCTGAACGTACCGTGCGCTATTGGGTTCGGCGATATATGTCAGACGGGCTTCAAGCTCTTGTAGAAAATGAACGTCCCGGCAGACGGGCAAGGCTAAACGAAAGTCAACTCGAAAGAATAGAGATGGTTTTGCGCCAAACCCCTGAGAGTGTCGGTCTGTGCGGCGGTGTCTGGGATGGAAAGACATTGTCAGCATACGTAAGAAATCGGTTTGATGTCGCCTTGGGAGTCCGACAATGCCAGAGACTCTTTCGATATTTTGGTTTTCGACTTAGAAAGCCACGTCCTTTGATTGCTCATGGTGATGCTGAAAAACAGAAAGCGTTCAAAAAAAAGCCCATCGGTGGATGAAATGTGACAAGATTGATATTTGGTCTGTTGATGAGGTGCATTTTCAACAATACGGTTCACGCTGTCGCATGTGGATACCACCAGAAGTCAAAGATCCGGTACTTCTTCACCACCCAACTAGGGAAAGCGTTGGCTATTTCGGCGCAGTACGATTGCGGGATGGTAAATTCGCATACAGGCGAGAAATGGAATCATTTAATGGGCAAACATTTTTTGATTTTCTCAAACAAATCAGACGGAAAAGCTGTCATGCTGGCCGTAAAACGATAATCATAATGGACAATGCGAGGTATCATCATGCTATACTCCACAAAGAATGGCGTATACAGAGCGAACAGTTCTTTAAGTGCGAATATTTGCCTCCGTATAGTCCGGAACTCAACCCGATAGAAAGAATTTGGAAATTTACTCGCAGGCTGTGCTTGCATAATCGATACTTTCCTAAGTTGTCAGATGTAACTGGCTGTGTCGAAAGTCAATTCGATTTATGGTCTGGTGCAAACGAAGATTTACGAAAGCTATGCGTCATATAGTGCCCTATTTCGGCAATTAGTTGTGACGCTGCGTATAA
>JAUXBV010000441.1 GCA_030619215.1 Fibrobacterota bacterium
AGTATAGCCCGTGAAGACGGGAATCCCCCTAAAGGGGACTCTGCCATTTCGGTGACTTTTGCAATTACCTCTTGAAATTATTTGTTTCCAATCTTATAATATTATTTGTCAAGATGCCGTTTATTTTAATACCAAAATGTGAGTTATTAACTTGAATTGTTGTATTTTTACTAAAGTACAGACTATAGGTATTCACTTGTGTTTTACCTGGCAGGAAGTTATAAATTTTTCAATTTTAATATTTTTACACGGTTATAACATCAACATTATTGAGGTGAAATAGCTATGAATCTTATTTCAGTTTCCTATGCAGGAAGAGCTTCGAAGTCGTTATCAGTGCCTCAAAGAAAAGAGATTGAAGGGATAATTAAAAAGCATCAGAAGCAGATCGAAGACAGCCATGTTACGGATACCTGTAGAGAAGAGAAGAAGGATGTGATTAATATACTTGAGGAAAAGGCATATAATGAGGTTTGCAATATCCTGAAGCACAGCTATGTTATTGACGCACCTAAAGGCTTAATTGGAGAAATTGAAGGATTTCAGCGAAAGCATGCTATTAAGGTATTTGCTCTCCACACGTCCGGGGAGGAAAATGACTACATTATAATTATTCCGGATAATAACGCAAGTGAACTGGAAGTAAAGAGATCCATCCTTCATGAAGCTTTTGCTTTGGCAGGCAACTCGTATGCATTTAAGACCGGAATTGAGAGTGATGTTCTAGAGGATATTTTACGATGGCCATTGGTCCGGTCAACGAATCTTACAACCTATAAGGGAAGATACCACGTTTTAATATCCGAGTTTCGAATGCTTATTGGAAGAAGACGCGACCTGACCATAGTTGACTTTGGATGCGGATTTGATTCGGAAGAATTTACTCCCATATCTTTTCTGGAAATGAAAAGAGCGTTGGATATGAAAGGGGACAGGGGATTTAAATTCATTGCAGTAGACCAGATAGATCCCTACTATGTTTTAGCGGGAGAGGGGCAATTACACTCGTTATTGTTTGACCTGGAAGGGGCGTTAGTTGCTTTTCAATCAAAAGCGGGGCACCTTGTTGACTGCCAGAGCGATATCGCGACTTCGATCAGAATTACCAAGGAACGGTTGGAGGAACGGAAAGGGATTATCGAGAATCGTAATCTCTATGAGGCAATATTACAGGTAAAGCTGGGAAAAAACATTGATGCGATACCTTCGATTGACAAGGAAGTAGAAAAGTATTCACTGGTAACTGATCCGCTAAAGATAGTTCATGAAGAAAAAATGGAATTTGTATGTAACCGCTACTTTGGATTAGGGAGAAAAGAGGCAATTGATGTCGGTATTGTGTATAACGTTTTCCTGCATTATTCTCCGAAAGATATTCAAAAGTATGTTGAAATAATTACACCGCAGATTAAAGAAGGCGGTTTTTTGATTGTCGGGGATATAATTGACTATCGAAAAAAATCCGTTAAAGAGGAAATAACAATCTATAAAAAGGAGAACGGCAAGCTGAGGCGCTTTAAGTTTATCTTCTGGGTAAAACCGAGATTTGACGAAATACGGGCCGAATTGACTGATTGTAACGCCTGTTTAACGCCGAAGCAGCATGAATTATTGAACACCTATTTCAGAACAAAAGAGTATTATGATTCCGGTGAAATACTGGGATTCGAGTCTTTCAGCCCAAGCACGGTAGTGTATAATTTAAGGAGGAAACTGGGGATTGTAGCGGTCGTTCATGATAAGGAAGCGGTACTCATTGAATTTAATGCCCAGGGTGAGTTCAAGAAACTGCCTGAATATGTCAGCCTGAAAGAACCGCCAAAGATACAAAACCTGATAAAGGAAATAAGAAAATGGAAGGATAGAAATAAGAAAAAACCCGCTGACGATGAATACCTGAGGGAGTTAAAACGTTTTGCCATGGATGTATACAACCATAATAGAGCATACAGGCTCCCGTTGCATCAGCGGATGGCCTTTGCGCGGGCTGTATTTGACCGGACAAGGTTTCCTATTGTTAATGCGGCGATCTCGTCGATTTACCGTGCCCTGACAACAAAAGGATTACCATGGAGGCTTGACCCCAAAGAAACACTATGCATCGTTCCTCCGGAAGCGTACCATATTCTGGCAAACAGGTTGTCGGTTATTGAGAGCCGCTGCTCAATGGTTGATAACAGGGCGATACGATTTGCTATCAATGTAATAATTTATGATTTTTTAAGGAATGGGGAAAAACGCTTTACCGAGCTCTCATGGCTGGTGGGGGAGATTGAGAAAGAGTTGGAAAACCCGGGAAGCGGCAGCCTGCCCACTATTATTGCCATGCAGGACTTACATGGCGGCTCAAAGAGAGCCTTGTCGCTTATTGGCCATGCCTTAGGGCTGGACCGGAATGTGTATCAGCAGATAAATAACCTGAGCGACCTGAAACTTGTGTTGATTAAAAGGGATATTGTGGTAAGAGATTTGGATATCAGGTTCGTGGGAATAAATGATAAATATGACCGCGGCGAGGACCCGGAAGGAATATTCAAGCTGGTCAGATGGCTGAGAAGCACTGGAAAGGCAAAGCCGTTTATCGGTAATCATGATTTCTGGCGGCTGCTTTCTGTTTTAGGCGTCCATTTAATTCCCGGCGTTTCAATGGAGAAGAATCATGGCATAGGTTACTGGGCAAAGGATGCCATGCGACATGCAGGATGGGGCACCATTGAGCTTGACCAGGTTAATGAGCGGCGGTTCAACCATGAGATAGACAGGGTAAACATTACTCTGGAACTTTACCGGCTGCCGCTGATTGACCGCATTGATTTAGGCTCATTTCGCGGCAATATCAGTAAAGAGATGAAGAGGCTGAAAAAACTGAATGCAGAAATAAGACGGAATAATGAAGTTAACAAGGATAATCCCAATTATACCCGTAAAGAAGAGCATCCTCTCCCTGATATATTTAATCAAACGCTATCATATTTACGAACACAGGTTGTTGACAGGAGTGCCCAGATTTCCACGATTAACGCTGAGAATAATCTCGATATAAAGTCTGTTGAATTTAGAGAAGTTAATTTAAAAAATTACATGGATGATAAGGATATAATTGACCGTACCCTGTGGGAACTTCAGAACTTTCGCCTTTTTTATATTGATATTCTGGGAAATATTCATTTACATAATATCCTGCCGATGGATTTTAACCACAGGCATATAAACGTTGTTTATAAAGGCCTGCGGGGTATACCGGCTCTTGAGATGATGCAGGAGGATGTCCGGAGCTTTTTTGAGAATATGGCAACGATACCCAACTCTAATAGTTTCCGGCAGAAGATGTGGGAGATTCTGGGAGATGCGTTCAAGGAGATCAACCGCTGGTACTCGGACAAGGACGCATACGCGAAACCGGTCTCTGTAAAGCGATTTATAGAATGTGGCGGCCCTGCCGGTTTCGGTGGAGAGCTGTTAGGTGCTTCTGTCAAGCAGTTTGCAGACAGGCAGTCTACCTTTCTCATGGTTATGGGCCATAATGAACGTAGGAAATTTGATGATCCCAGCACGCCGATACCGTGGATCGTACTTTCTCCCGAAACAAGCAGCGGCCTGACAAATATTGATTATGAGCTGTCCCAGGGTTATAAAGACAGGGGAGCATACCTGTCTTTCTTTAAGCGGGATGAGAAGGGAGAAATAACAGGCATCAAGCAATGGGGCTATCCGGTAGCGGATGAAAAAAAAGGCAGGAAACAGAAGGATGTCAGTGTCATTAAAGATATTACCCTGACCGACATTGAGGGATTGACAGATGAGCAGAAGGAGATGCTCATATCATTAACGGACGGTAAAAACTTCATGAAGTGGTATAGAATAAAAGCCCTGACAGAGATGAGAAGGCTGTTAACCGTGCTTATTGAAGGAGCCGGTAA
>JAUXBV010000511.1 GCA_030619215.1 Fibrobacterota bacterium
CGATTATAAATCCATCTGGTATTATTATTGATTTATGAGGTAATTGCAAAAGTATAGGTCGTTGGATTCCCGCCTTCGCGGGAATGACTAAACGGGGCTAAATTGTCATTCCCGCGAAGGCGGGAATCCATTTCGGTGACTTTTGCAATTACCTCTTATCTATAAAATGAAAAATATATGAAGGAAGAACAATGGAAAATGTATTATTGTAGGGGCACAAAATTTTGTGCCCCTACAATACTTTTTATTATATAATTATTCCAAAGAACATCCGGTGTTAAGCAAAACCTTTTTTAGTGCCATTCCGGTTCGGGCCATCATTAATGGGTGTCAATAGCAGAGATACGGCATCTCTTTTACAAACAGGTAATCCGGCAGGGATATGCTGATTCAATCAAAATATCAAAACATTGCAATTGTTGGGATAAATAGAGAAACTACTTCTATCATGTCTTTGCTATTGGGGATAGAGGGGGTACGCATAGTCAGAATTATAAATCATGAATTCGAAGATTTACATGATTTAGAGAAATATGAGCCTCTGGATATTATCATTAATGCGACTGATGATCACGAAGTTCCGAATGAACTTAAGAAACTGAAATTGGGGAAAGCAGATATTATAAGCGGCCTGACTGCGCGTATTCTCTTTCTCTCCGGTTCGGGCCAGACGACCTGGAGGCAGGAGAGAATAAGAATTTTAAACAGCCTTCACGAGATCAAGCAGGCAGTTTTATTGTCAAAAAATAAGGAAGAGCTGCTTAAACTCTTTCTGGAAGTTGCAATCGGCTCTTGCGGGGCTGACTCGGGATCGGTTATGCTTGTCGAACCCGGGAAAAAAATTCTAAAGATAGAAATGGCAGATGGATTGAATGTAGATATTGTACGATCTACGGCACAAAAGTTTGGTAAAGGTATCGCAGGCAGGGTAGCTAAAACCGGCAAACCCATTCTCATAAAAGGTTCTTTAAACAAGTATCTGAACCTGCAGGGAAAGGACAGGTCTGATCTGGTATCCTCCATTTCCTGCCCGCTTTTAATTGGCTCGGAGGTTATCGGGGTACTAAATATTAATAGCAAAAAGAAGGATAGAATTTTTGATGATGGAGACCTTAAATATATTAAGGAACTCTCCAGCTTTGCAGCCGATGTTGTGAAGGCTTCCAAAGAATTTGAGATAACTTCAAGCTCAGCCTTTTCTCTGGCGCTCCTGGGTAGTGCGCAGGCCATACTGGACATGGACTTTCCATTCGAAGAGAGGCTGAATCTGCTCCTTATGAAAATCGCCAACTCTCCCGGTGGTGTGATATGCAACTATTATGAATTTGATCCGGAAAGAAAAATATTCCTGGTAAAAGCTTCCAGCTCTTTTAACATGAGCCTTTTGCAAGGTAAAAAAATCAAACTTAACGACTCCATAACAAAGAAAGTTCTGAAAAGTAAAGGCACAACGAGCTTGAATATAATGGATAAAGCAACTTCTCAGAGAAAATGGTATATAGCTCACCCTATTAAAATGCACAAGCGTATTATTGGCCTGTTGTTCCTTCACCTGGTGTCACCCAACGATGAAGTCTCTGAGGAGAAAAAGATAGTAGCAAGAATTGGTGACATGATAGCACATGAATTTAATAAAAATACGGAAATACAATTTCTTAAAATTCAGTCGGTAAAACTTTCCGCTGTTTCAGAAGCATCCTTCAATATTGCATCCGCAAAGGATGTTACGGAGCTGATAAAATTTGCATTGCCCGATATATGCCTGATTTTAGAGGCTGAGGCTGCGGTTTTCTGGCTCCTCAATCCTGTAAAGGATAAACTCGAGATTTTCAAATCTTTTTCAATTGAGGATCAGTATAACCGGCTGAAGCAAATGGAAGAGCTGGATACGGAGATACTTGACAGGACAGTGCCGGGTGATGATGTTTTGCTTATCGAAGACCTCAGTCAGGAATATGATGAATCATACAACGATTATCCTCAGTCCCTGCTCAGTAAAAGTTTCGGAAGGGGAGGGCAGATAGCGGCAGTACTTTCTCTTTACGGGAAGAAATCGCTTGATCTTTACGGCTCCCGCAGCTTTACGGAACACGATAAAGAGGTATTCCTCAAGTATTGCCTCCAACTATCAAAGGGCCTCGCTATGCTTATGCCATACTTTGATGAGAAGAAGTAATAAGATATCGGGGTAAAATTCACAATAGTGTCTGGTTGACAAAAAAGGATAAATGAGCGGTATTTGTATATATATTATCTGAATTTTGCACCTATGTTTAAAACTGAAAACTAACAATTTTATGTTTTCAACACGTTTTCCATATCAAAGCACTTCAAATCCGCTGATTCAGCTTTTACATGAGAAGAAAAGCAGTGGAGTAGAAGGTATAATTGATTTGACAGAATCAAACCCGACTGCTGCGGGATTCAATTATGATGAAGCGGCAATTCTTGGATCATTATCGCAGCCGCAGGTAATGCAGTATCACCCAGACCCACAGGGTTTAATGGCAGCACGCAAAGTAATAGCAGATTATTACAAACAACATGATATAACAGTTGATACTTCTACTCTTTTTCTTACCGCAGGCACCAGTGAGGCATATTCATATCTTTTTAAATTACTGCTGAATCCCGGCGATGAAGTTTTAATCCCCAGGCCAAGCTACCCGCTTTTTGAGCTCCTTGCAGGGCTGGAATCTGTCCATGCTATCGAGTATCCTTTAAAGTATTACAATAACGAATGGCGTATTGACATTGAGGCGCTGAATAATTCAGTCAGCAATAAAACAAGAGCAGTAATTATTGTCAGTCCGAACAATCCGACAGGCTCATATTTGAAGCCTGATGAATTGCAATCTATTAATCAGGTTTGCCGAAACCATAATTGTGCACTTATTGTAGATGAGGTGTTTTTTGATTACGCAAGCAGAAAGTGGGGGAGAGAGGCTCAATCAGCCTGCCGGAATAAGGAAGCTCTGACATTTATTTTAAGCGGTATCTCCAAAATTCTCGCCTTACCTCAGCTAAAGATGTCGTGGATACTGATAAGCGGCCCGAATGATCTCTGTACAGAAGCGAAAAACCGCCTTGAGTTTATTGCCGACACCTATCTTTCAGTTTCTTCGCCGGTTCAGGTTGCAGCAGAAGAGCTATTTAAGCTTCGAAAGAGTATTCAAGAACAGATAATTAATAGGGTAGAAAAAAATGAAGAAATTTTAGTAAGCGCATGTGAAGCACAATCCGTGGGTAATATATTACAAAGAGAAGGAGGGTGGTATGCTGTATTAAGGATTGAAAATGGTTATACTGATGAAGAAATAGCATACCAATTATTAAAAAAAGATAATGTATTCGTTCATCCTGGATATTTTTATGATTTTGTATCAAGTGAGTTTATAGTAGCGAGTCTTTTGCCGGAGCCC
>JAUXBV010000563.1 GCA_030619215.1 Fibrobacterota bacterium
TGCTGCTGATGAAGAACTTAATGAGGTAGAATTACAGGTAAACGGATACGCACTCAGATGGGAAAATCTTGATGAAGATATTACTGTAACAGGAATAGTAGAAGGTAATTTTCAACTGCCTTAGTGGTCTTGTTCTAAAATCCTAAAGGACTAAAGTACCATGACTTATTATCGTCCTGTTCCTTCGAAAAATATATTCTATTCAGTCTTCTTCTTACCGTATTTTAAAACCCCTCTACCCTTAACTCTCTGTTTTTTCCATGTCATAGGCTCTTTGGGGGTATACTCCGGGTACCGCTGCAGCATTTCAACGAGCTCGTTACGAACGTAATTGATATCCATATCGTTTTCCGGCTCATAATTCAAATACCTGTTAGCCCACACCATTGCAGAGTCCGGCTTGTCAAGATAAAAGCGGTAAAGATAGGCGAGGTTTTTTGCAACGGAAGTATTATCGGGCTCCAGGTTTAATGCATTTCTCAGCTCCTGCTCCGCAAGGTCAAATCGCTTCATTTCCGTGTAAAGTACGCCCAGGTTAATCAGGGCGTTCACATACTTTCTATCGATACGCAATACGGAAAGAAACTCTGTTTCAGCAACGGAAAACCAGCCTTTCTCCATGTAAAGAAGGCCAAGCAAGTAATGGGCGTCCTTATTTTCAGGATCAATATCCACAGCTTTTCTCAGGTACACCTCAGCCTTGTCTGCCTCCTGTGAGTTGAGCCAGTCTTTTTCATCCTTTCCGTAATTTTTCCATCGGGTTCTATGTTCACGCTCCAGTGCTAAAGAAAACCATACCTTACCCTTCTCAACAAGTAACAGGGCATTATCCTCCCGGCCCTTTTCAGCTTTCTCAATAACAGCAAGTGCTTCGGCATATTTCTTTTTATTAATCAGGTCTTGAGCGCTTTTGGCAGTCGGAGACCACCCTAAGTTTATATATCGTATAATAAGAAAGGTAATGAGAAGAAAAAAAGCGGCTGTAATGCCGCTTATTAACACCACCGGAAAAGACAATCCTTTGCTGGAGCTTATTTTATACAATTGTATCATCTAATACCAAAATCAATTTTTAAAACATCATTGAGCATAATGCGATATTCGCTGCCCTGGGCATCTCCATACAAGGTTCTGTTAATCGATATATAGGCCTTTGCGCGTTTATCATCGAATGAACCGATAATCTTTCCATCCTTAAAAACAATCTCTGCAAGATAATACAACTCTCTGTCAAACATCTTACTGACGTCAGCACTAATTCTTAAAGACTTTATTTTATCTAAACGCAGCTCCCGGACAGCGTTTCCGTCATGAACTCTCAGGGTGCCCGGATCATCCAGATATATCGAATTTACATAGGTTGTCTTTTTATTAAAATCAGTCACTTTGCCACTGACAGCGCATCCGCAGATAATAATAGACGCAATTGATAATATAGTGGCAGCTGTGTGTAAAAAGTATCTCACGCTTACGCGTCCTTATGCTCTTTTAAAAACTCCTCCTGCGAATTATAGACTTTTATTAACCGGTCAATGCCGACCATTTTAAGGACTTCCTTTACCTGGCTCTCTTCGGCAATGATATAAATGGACCCATTATTCTCCTGTACGTCACAAAGGCAGTGAATGAAAATACCGATTCCAGAGCTATCAAGATAGGTTGTCCTTTCCAGGTTGAATACAAAATGGTGGCATCCCTGACCGATGAACTCGGATAAGGTATCATCAAGTACTTTGGTACCTACCTCCGGAGTAATGTTACCGATGATATGGATCATTTTAAAGCGTCCCTTGTCCTCAACTTCGTACTGCATTATTATAATCCTTTCTTTATATAGTTAATTGCAAAAGTGTAGATTGCTGGATTCCCGCGAAGGCGGGGATGACACTTTAGCCACTTTCAGTCATTCCCGCGAAGGCGGGAATCCATTTTGGTGACTTTTGCAATCACCTTTATAGATAATTAATTTATAGCTGCTGTTTTTTATTCTTCAGTATTAATCTCGCGTTCAAAAAAGAGGTGAATCTTGCCCAGTCCGTCCTCCATCAGTGAATCATTAAGAACCCATCCATCACGAATCATCTCAGCCGACACTTGTTCCACCTCATCAAAAATTGTTTTCGGGCCTCTTGAAAAGCCGACCTCGACAATTCGCTCAACACATTCTTTCACCTTACCAGTTTTCAACTTCCTTTAATGGAATAAACTCCGGGAGTAATTTAAAAATCTCTTTGATTCCAACTGCAATGAATTGAGCGTCACCTATCTTTTTATCCATCTCAAAGCCGGACGTCTGGGCGCGCCATACAACCTCACTGTTTTTCTTATCCCATATTTCGCCTTCCAATACAGCTTTCTTCTTCATGACCCCGTCAAACGAGCTTATACGCACTCCCTTATTCAGCCTTATTACTATAACGAACTGGCTCGGCATATATTTCCATGCAGAATCACTGGTCGTTATTCCGAGTATATCATTCTCAAACAGCTTTACGTAAAAACTGTCAAGTGACTCCCTGCTGTTATTTACTATATAAACTTTTTCAAAATCTTTTTTAAACAATACTTCAATTTCAGCCTGTTGTCTTAGAATAGACTTTATCAATACCTCCGGTGCCAGTGCACTGCTCGTGTCAAAAGCCTTCCCTATTATGAGCGGAAACAATAAAACCGAATTTCCAGTTGTCAATTTGTTATGTTCAATTTTGTCTTTTTTATAGAGCAGTTCGGATTCCCACTGTCCTGTATTAGGGGCGCATAATATGGACAGTGTAACAATAACCGTTATACTAAAGCATAACATTATGTCTCTTTTAAGAGAGATAATTCGTACTAA
>JAUXBV010000390.1 GCA_030619215.1 Fibrobacterota bacterium
GGCCTCAACAGCGCCTTCTTCATCGGAGCCGTTCGCAGAAATTATAATCTTGCTCTTGTGGGCTGCGGCAAGCATCATAACACTCATGATGCTTTTAGCATTTGTAGTGATACTGTCCTTTGTGAGAGATATCTCAGATTGAAAGCCGGTTGCAGTTTTAACGATCATGGAAGCCGGTCTGGCATGAATACCCAGAGAGTTGGTAATCGTTATCTCTTTTTTTATCATAGCAGCAGCACTATTTATCCTTCTTGAAATATTTCCTGTTTCCGAAGAATTTTACTCTCAGCTTAAGGCCGTTTTCATTGACATCAGTAACAAGCGAGTCCAAAGATACTAATGATTCTTTCAGGTCCCGGATTATGGTTTCGTCTTCAATGAGCATACCTATGGATCCTCTGCCGGCCTCTATATCCGAGACAATATTGTTTACTGATACGACAATTGAATCAATTCTATAAGCGATGGTGAGTGCAGAGCTGGTCAGCTGTGCTCCGTTGTCAAGAATATTGTCCATATTTGCCCTGTTCGTTTCCACCAGGTTTTTAAGATCGACGGTCATGGCATGAACATTGTCCAGCGTGGCATTAATCCCGCTTTCGTTTTCTTCAACCAGGTTTTCAACCAGGTAAACAATGGTGTCAAGGCGGTGGACGATAGTCTGGAAGAAGATAATAAATTCCTCGTTGCCAACCGTTTGATAGACAATTTTTTTTACGGTGTCAACAAGTGCGAGAACTTCATCAAGCACCCCGCCGAGCATTCCCATGGCCTCGGCAATGCCGCTGTCAAAGTAGCCCTGTATGTGGGTTGTCCTCTCTTTTGTATTAGGCTTGTATATCGTTCCTTTTTCAGAAAGTAGAATCCCAACTTGGCGTTCACCCATGAGGCCGATATTCTGAACGGTAACGGGGCTGGAGTCGGTAAATTTAACATCATTATCCAGTTTGATGATGACGGAGACCTGCGATTTATGGAAGCCGATCTTTGAAACGATGCCTTTTTTTACACCATTAACGGTAACCGGATCTCCTTCCTGTAAAACACCGATATTGGGGAACAGGATGGTATATTCCACCATTTTTCGTGCAATGCTGGTCTCTTTAAGCCACAGCACACCGGAAATAAGAACAAAAAGGGAAATAAGGATTACTCCCCCGACAATTAAGTCATAGTTACTTTTCTTCACTGATAATATCCTTTCGCCTTATTAAAAATTAATTTCCGCCCTGATATTATCCAGTAATTATTCTAACATATTACCAATTAGAACGCTGTTTTTTATTTAGATTTCTTGGCTCAAAGATTCTTCATTATATGGAACTTGTATATCTTTAATATTGACCATTTTATGATTTTTCATTTTTTGGTTGAATTTTTTAAGCTGCCTCGTTATCTTCTGAAGAGCCATATCCACGGATTTTCCAAGGTTGTCGGATTTTGCCTTTGCATTAACAGTAGAGCCCTGTACATTTATAATAATTTCAACAATTTTATTAATATGTTCTATATCCAGAATGACATGGCTGGATGTCATTCGGTCATAGAATTTTTCGAGGTTTCCCAGTTCACTTTTCAGATAGTCCTGCGTTTGCTTTGATACTTTCGAATGTCTTGAAGTAATTTGAATATTCATTGCGTGCAACCCCCTTTCCAAAGCATTTAAATTATTAATAGTAATAGTCACATAATTTATAACAGTCGTACACCTTTTTACTCATTGTTAAAAACCTCGGAAGCCCTGTATGAGCTTCGAACAAAAGGGCCTGAAGAAACATGTGTGAATCCAAGCTCCCCTGCGATCATTCGATACCGTTCGAACTGTGCAGGCGTTACAATTTCTTCTACCTGCACAAGATTTTTTGCTGGTTGTAAATATTGTCCAATTGTCAAAATAGCCACGTGTGATTTGCGAAGGTCTTTCATAAGGGAGATAACCTCTTTTTCCGTTTCACCCAGCCCTACCATAAAACCGGACTTAATAAGTATATCTTTACTGTTTTGCGCAGCATGGCTCAGTACCTGTAATGAGACGTCATAGTCTGCTTCGGGTCTTATTTTTGAAAATATAGAGGAGACAGTTTCGATATTGTGGCTGAACACATCAGGCTTGACGGATAGAACAGTTGAAATAGATTTCATTTTTCCCTTAAAATCCGGAACGAGTATCTCTACCTTTATCCTGTTAATACTTCGTTTAAGAATGGATATTGTTTTGGCAATATGTTCTGCCCCTCCGTCATCGAGGTCGTCCCTGGTGACCATGGTAATAACAACATAGGAGAGCCCCATTTTTTTTACGGCATCCAGCAGACGCTCAGGTTCGCCAGGATCAAGCGGCAGGGGCGTGCCGGGTTTTATGTTGCAGAACAGGCAGTTGCGGCTGCATATATCTCCCATAATCAGAAATGTTGCGGTTCCGTCGGCAAAACACTCATTGCGGTTGGGGCATTTTGCCTCCTCGCACACCGTATGAAGATTTCCCAGCCTTAGATATTTCTCCACCTCTTTTCGTTTACCATTTAAAATGATAGGCTTGCGAAGCCATTTTGGGAAGGCGCTTTTTTTTCCAGAGCCGCGTAAAGAGTTTTCGCTTGAGCGTTGATTGATTTTACGGGATACCGTATTATTTGTTATCTGTTCATTCATATTTCAGGCGCAATCTTGCAGGTAAAATTTTCATCTGCTCTCTGTATTTTGCAACAGTGCGGCGGGCTACCTTCAGGCCATCCTGTGCCAAGAGTTCGGAAAGTTTCTGGTCTGAAAGCGGCTTTTTACTGTCTTCTTCCTCAATGATCTCTCTCAGGCGAGTTTTTATCCTCATTGTCGAGATGTCGGAGCCGTTGGAATCCTGGCCCAGGGCTTCAGAGAAAAAGTATTTCAACTCAAATATCCCATGAAGGGTCTGAACATATTTGTTATTGGTTACACGGCTGACAGTTGAGATATGCATGTCTATCATGTCGGCAATATCCTGAAGCTTGAGAGGGTTAAGATGGGGAGGCCCCTTTTCAAAGAATTCAGGCTGCTTGCCAATGATTGCATACATCACCTTCAACATTGTCGATTTTCGCTGCTCTATGGAGCGGATAAGCCATGTCGCACTGTTAAACTTTTCACGAATATAATTTTTAACCTCTTTTTTAACCTTGCTGCCCCTCTTAAGCATGTCAGCATACGCCCTGCTGATATGGAGCATTGGAACCGAACGATCGTTTAAGGTAACAATAAAATTACCATCAATCTTTTCAACAATAAGATCCGGAATGATGGTTGCCGTTTTGTCGGGACTGACAAGGTAACCGGGCTTGGGATTAAGCCTTTTTATTATCCCCAGCACTTCCTGTACTCTAATGGCGTCTACACCAAGCCGGCGGGCGATGTCGGGGATTTTCAACTTTTCAAAAAGGTCCCACTCCTCTGAAATGATACGCATTGCAAGGGAGTCCCGCTTCCCCTGGCGGCGGAGCTGAATCATCAGGCACTCCTGAAGGTTCCGAGCTCCCAGCCCGGGAGGCTCCATATTCCATATTACATTCAACGCCTCTTCAATTTCAAAGATGCTGGTATTGGTGAATTCAGAGATCTGCTCCAAAGGAATGCGCAAGAAACCATCCTCTTCAAGGCAGCCAATGAGAAACTGCACAAGCAGCTTCCGTTTTTTAGGAAGCCTTTTTTCGTCCATCTGTTTATTGAGATGCTCTTCCAGAGAAGCCTGATGAACCGGAACAGGCTCATACCGCTCCTGGTTAGGCTCGAATTCTTCACTCCGGCTGTATCCCAAGTCAAACCCCTCCTCCAGGTACTCCTCCCAATCAACACTGTCCTCACCTACCTCCAGCTCCTTTTCTTCCTGTGTGGCCTCAGCATTATCATCCTCTTTTGCAGGCTCTTCCTGGATCTGGTCCATGTCTTCCGTGGTTTCCAAAACAGGATTCATCTCAAGCTCGGTCCTAAGCACCTGCTCCAACTGGAGAGTGTTAACCTGCAGAAGCTTAAGCGACTGAATCATCTGGAAGGAGAGTTTCTGCTGCAGCTTAAGCGAAAGTTCGAGTCCGAGGTTCAATCTGAATTTCCTTTGTCATGGTACATAGCAGGGACGATGCCTTGTATATAGTTAATCATATTATAAAATATACAATCTTACAAGCAAAAAGGAAGCCGGAATCAGTATAAATAAAGGGAATTTTTTGATTTTTATTTTCAAAAATATTTAATTACCGGCTTTATGATTTTTTTCATATGTATAGGGTTTTTTTTGTGAAAGTTTTACAAAACGGGCACTTCATTATTATATTATTTAAATATGAAGTTAATGTTATACTGTTTCAACTCAATTATA
>JAUXBV010000394.1 GCA_030619215.1 Fibrobacterota bacterium
CAGCACTACGAATCGGTTTCGAGTCGATAAGTCCCTTTCTGCCGGCAGGCACATTTATAACAAGGTCAATAGCATTTGCCTTTATCAAATCAACAATATCTGGCTTTCCTTCCCCTATCTTGTAGACTCTCTTTGCATTAACCCTGCTGCTGCGAAGAACTTTTGCCGTTCCCTCAGTGGCAAAAATCTGAAAGCCCAGGTCCGCCAGCTTCTTTACCATAAAAATGATGTTACGCCGCATGCTGTTGCGGACGCTGATAAAGACCTTGCCGAACCGGGGTAATGGATTAGAGGCAGCTTCCTGCGACTTGGCATAGGCAAGGCCAAGGTCTCTATCTAGTCCCATAACCTCGCCGGTAGATTTCATTTCAGGCCCAAGCATGGTGTCTGCACCGGGAAATTTGTTAAAGGGCATTACCGATTCCTTTACTGCGAAGTATTCAATTTCCCGCTCAACAGCTTCTTCTATATCCTTAAGTGCGACCCCTGTCATCACTTTGGCAGCTATCTTTGCCCAGGGCACACCGGTAGCTTTACTGACAAAAGGAACCGTCCGGGAGGCGCGGGGATTAACCTCAAGTACATAGACCGTATCTTCATGTATTGCATACTGTATATTCAAAAGCCCGATAACGCCCAGCTCCCTGGCAATTGCCATTGTGACACGTCTTATTTCTTCTATTATATTTGTCGACAGGGTATGCGGCGGAAGCACACAGGCGCTGTCGCCCGAGTGAATTCCAGCTTCCTCAATATGTTCCATAATACCGCATATCATTGTGTCAATACCGTCAGAGACTGCGTCCACATCTACTTCGATTGCATCCCCCACAAACTTGTCAATAAGTACTGGCCGATTCTCACCCGCATCCCTTGCGTCTTCAATAAACTCCACTATTTCGAGCTTCTCATATACAATACGCATACCCCGGCCGCCCAGTACAAACGACGGGCGAATTAATACCGGATAGCCAATACGGTTTGCGATCTCAGCAGCTTCCTCCGGTGTTTCAGCCATGCCGTTCGGAGGCTGGTGTAGGCCAAGCTTCTTTATCATTGCCGCGAACTCATTGCGATCTTCAGCACGTTCGATAGAATCAACACTGGTCCCGATTATCGGTGCGCCCGTATCTGCAAGACGCCTCGCAAGGTTCAGTGGTGTCTGGCCACCAAACTGAACAATAATCCCCGAAGGTTTTTCCTTGTCAATAATATTCATGACATCTTCGAATGTAAGCGGCTCAAAATAGAGCTTATCGGATGTGTCATAGTCAGTGCTTACAGTCTCCGGATTGGAGTTGACCATTATTGACTCATAGCCGAGTTCGTTCAGTGCAAATGACGCCTGGCAACAGCAGTAGTCAAACTCTATCCCCTGCCCAATTCTGTTGGGGCCGCCGCCAAGAATAATTATTTTCTTCTTATCAGAAATACAGCTTTCGTCTTCAGATTCATACGTCGAATAATAATAGGGGGTATATGCCTCAAATTCTGCAGCACAGGTATCCACAAGTTTATAGACAGCAGATATACCAAGATCCTTACGCATATTTCTTACTGTCAACTCGTCCGAATCAAGCAGATGAGCAATATGGGCATCTGAAAATCCCCACTCCTTTGCCCTCCTGAAAAACCTCTTTATCTCGCCCTCTTCAGCTTTCAGGATATCTTTTGAGATGTCTTTTTCAAAATCAACGATATCCTTCATATTATTGATAAACCAGGGATCAATATGCGTTATATCGGATATTTCCTTAACAGTAATCTCCAATTCAAGCGCCCTCCGAATAATGAAAACACGGTCATACCGAAGCTCATGCAAGGCATTGAGCGTCGAGTCTTTATCCATATTACGAAACTTAATGCTTTCAAAACCCATCCGCCCTATTTCAAGTCCGCGGAGCCCCTTCTGTAAAGCTTCTTTAAATGTCCTGCCGATTGCCATGGTCTCTCCCACCGCTTTCATTTGAATACCAAGACTCGAATCAGCGTCGGGGAATTTCTCAAATGCGAATCGCGGGATCTTTACTACACAATAATCGATCGAGGGTTCAAAGGATGCCGGTGTCTCTCGCGTAATATCATTTCTTATTTCATCCAACGTATAACCGACGGCCAGCTTTGCTGCAAATTTTGCAATGGGGAATCCTGTTGCCTTGCTTGCAAGAGCTGAGCTTCGGCTTACCCGGGGATTCATCTCAATAACGACCATATGGCCGTTATCCGGGTGGACAGCAAACTGTATATTCGAACCGCCGGTCTCAACACCTATCTCGCGGATAATCGCAATTGATGCATCACGCATTATCTGATATTGCCTGTCGCTGAGGGTCTGAGCCGGGGCAACGGTAATACTGTCGCCTGTGTGAATACCCATAGGATCAAAGTTTTCGATAAAACAGATAATAACGACATTATCAGCTTTATCACGCATTATCTCCAGCTCGTATTCCTTCCAGCCGATAACCGATTCTTCCAGTAAGATTTCATTTATCCTGCTGTAATGGAGGCCCAGCTTTGCGATGCGTTCAAACTCCTTTTCATCCTTTGCAATACCGCCGCCCGTACCACCTAATGTAAAGCTTGGCCTGACAATAATCGGGAATCCGATTTTTTCAGCAATTTCCCATGCTTCATCCATGTTGTAAGCAAGCTCGCTGCGTGGAACATCAAGGCCTATCCGTTTCATGGCAGCCTTGAATTCACTTCTGTCCTCTGCACGCTTTATCGCTTCCTGATCAGCACCAATCAACTGTATATTATAACGCTGAAGAATTCCGTTTTCCGCCAGCTCCATTGCAGTGTTAAGGCCTGTCTGGCCTCCCATTGTCGGTAAAATTGCATCCGGTTCCTCACGTGCTATAATCTTCTCAACGAACTCCTGGGTGATTGGCTCGATATAGGTTTTATCAGCCGTGTCCGGATCAGTCATGATCGTCGCCGGATTGGAGTTTACAAGGATAACTTCATACCCCTCTTCCCTGAGAGCCTTACAGGCCTGTGTTCCTGAATAGTCAAATTCACATGCTTGACCAATAACAATCGGTCCGCTTCCTATTATAAGTATCTTGTGTATATCGTCTCTTCTTGGCATTGGATAAATCTCGCTTTGTTTAGGTGTAAATGGGTAAATGCGTAAACGGGTAAATGCGTTAATGTGTAAATGGGTAGATTTATATATGTAAACATGGTTTTTTGAGCTTTTATCTTAGTTTTTTTTAATACTACTTTTCTTTAAGTATTTAATAAAATTTATAAGCTTTCGACGTTGTTTCTCGATTAAACTTGGTAAATTATCATCCTTTTTTAAATATCTAAATTTTTATGTGTTTTCATATCATCTTCTATTCTTTAGTATAATAATTATTATTCCTATATATTCATACGTCTACACATTAACGCATCTACGCATTCACACATTCACGCATTCATAATATCAATGAACTGCTGAAACAGATAGCCTGAGTCATGTGGACCGGGAGATGCCTCAGGGTGATACTGAACCGAAAATACCTTACGAGAAAAATCTGCAATTCCTTCGCATGTTTTATCATTAAGGTTTACATGAGTCATCTCAACACCACAACTTTTCAAGCTCTCTAAATCGGCACAAAAACCGTGATTCTGTGAAGTAATCCCTATCTCTCTTGTCCTCTGGTTTCTTACCGGGTGATTGGCCCCGTGATGGCCGAATTTCAACTTATAGGTTTTTCCCCCGAGAGCAAGGGTCAAAAGCTGGTGTCCCAGGCATATTCCGAATATCGGCACCTTTCCGATAAGCGCTTTTATGGCTTCAATTGCATAGGTGACGGCAGCGGGGTCGCCCGGGCCATTGGATAAAAACACTCCGTCCGGATTTTCCGCTAAAATTTGATCTGCTGTAGCCGTTGCAGGAACAACGGTCACTTTACAATCCAGAGCACGCAAAACCCTGAGAATATTGTATTTGATACCAAAATCCATTGCAACAACATTGTACCGGTCTTCACCCGAGCATTCACGGCCGGGAGTGCCTTCGAATAGATATTTCTCTTTGCAGGTAACATATTTTACTATGTCAATATCAACAAGCCCTTCCCACTCCTTTGCCTTTTGGGCAAGAGTCTCAACATCCGGTACCTCGTCACCAGCATAAATAACAGCTTTCATTGCACCGGCAAGGCGAATATAGCGTGTCAGGGCACGTGTATCAATATCCTCAACTGCAATGACATTATTTTCAATCAGGTATTCTCCCAGAGCTTTTGTGCTTGCATAGTTTGATGGATATTTACACGCCTCTTTAACTACGAA
>JAUXBV010000210.1 GCA_030619215.1 Fibrobacterota bacterium
ACTTCAGATGCCGCTATATCTTTATACACTTCGATAGTATCGCCGGAGTGTGGAATCCTATTACCACTTCCGTAATTCCCTTTTTGAAAATCGGCGAACAGCATGGGATAGGGATACTTTTTTATTTTCAAGACGGGCTTATTTTTTTGCTTACTATGAATCATTTCATTTGTAGAATAACAAGAGTTAATAGTAAATATGAAAAATAATATTGGTATGCAATATACCTTTAAAAATGTAATTTGTTTATCTATTTTGTGCATATATTAAGGTTTGCAAAAGAGAATAACCAACTATTCCAGGCATCTTATTCCTTCCTTACCGCCAATATAAACTTTCCCATCGGTATCCATTATCGGCCTGCAGGTTAAAACAAACGGATTTATAACACTTGTAATTAATTCGCCATCCTGAGAAATATGGTGAAGCATATTCAGAGCGGCGACAAGAACGCTCTGGTCCTGAAGTACCGTTAAATAGATTTCCGTGTTACCTCCTGTAATCTCATACTCCCATTCTACATCTCCCTCTTTTATGCTTATAAGCGTATTGCCTGCGCAGTAGTAAATGTTTCCTCCAGGTGCAAATGCCGGTGGCTGACCCGATTTTGAAAGCTCGTTGATCGGTACTTCCCAGTTTATTTTACCTTTTGGGGTAAGCGACACAATCCTTTTATTTTTAGGTTCCGGGATTTTTTTATATTGGTCAATGTCCTGAGCGGCAATAAGATTTCCGTCAGTATAAACAGATAGGGATTTAATAAAAGGGAAATTTATTTTATTGATGTCCTTTTCACTGCTAGCTGGTATAGGAAAAGAATACAAGTGATAGGCTGCTGCAAGAAAACACTCTTTTTTATCATTGGATAACACAGAGCATAGGGCAATAGTGTTTTCATTATATTCAAAGTGAATTTTTCTCTCGGTGGCGTTAAAAGTAGTAATAATAAATCCTTCGTCGAGTACCGGTTTGTCAAAACTGCTAGGAAATCTGTTATAAATATAGAAGTAATTATCTTTATCAGGTTGAATAAACAGTAACTTAGGATAATCTGAAAAAAACACAATATTTACTTCTTCAGTTTTATTATTCTGAACAGATATTTTATAAAAACTATCGTTAGGACTAACAACCCATATACCCTCTGTGTCTAAAGTAAAATCGCTAAGATTATAAAATTCCCGTGTCCAGATTCTATAACCGGTGCTCTGTTGTTTAACATCAACCCATTTTATATAAACAGCTATCAAGCAATTGTCTCCCATGCATAAATGATATGGACTATCACCAATGTACTGCTTTAGGATGGGGGTATTCCACAGCTCATCTCCCTTTAATGTCCCTATAACCGGAAGGAATGAGCTGTTCTGCCAGTTCGCATATCTTTTCTCGTTAATGATAACTGATTGGGTCATTTTGTGTTTCCCTTTTTTTAAATTATAAGCTTTTTTAGCAAAAACAGGTACACATAGAATGCCGATAATAGTGCCAATTTGTATCAAGCTGATATTTCGTTTTAGCATACCTATTTATACCGTTTATTTTCCTTAAACAGCTTCGAGAGTCATTGATGCATGAAGCTTTGAATTAACCCAGGTTCTTAAAAATGAAAGATGGTTTACCATAAGGGCTGAGTTGCCAAGATCGCCTGTATTTGAAATATTTAAAAAATATGCTACCAGCTCATTTGCGGTAGCATTGTTATATACTGTTATTTCATCACTTGTAGCACCTGCAGAGACAATATGCGAGGAGTTATTTGAACTTCGGAACCTATCTTTATAATTTCTTTCGGAAGCTTCTTCTCCGTGGGAAAAACCACTTACGAAATGTATTATTATATTTGCTATGCCATCACTACCATTTCGCAATCTATATCGACAACTTACATTTTTCCATGCGCCAACAAAGTCTCTGATTTTTATTCTTCTGTCCGCATTACTCATTGATGATTGAAAATCTGTGCTTATCCTTACTCTGACCACAAGAACAGCCTGATATTCAATTGGTACGGCTGTCTGATTTGCCTGAAAATTACGGCAGGATGTTTCGTCCTGAGAGACATAATAGAGAGCAAGATATAATGTCTTTTTAGGATTTGAGCTGTGAACCTCATATTTAATTTCCCTGTGAATTGGTTCCCGCAAGTCCGTAGATACAGAGGTGCTGTTGATCCTTCTATTATAGGAGTAATTATCGGTATTGTATATATATCGTATAGCAAATTCTTTATCTGTTAACCAGGAGTTTGAATGCAAGGTACCTCTTTGAATATCAAAATGAATCTGGTTTAGATAATAACAAAGTAGATGAGCTCTGGGTTTGCCATTGGTAAACATCATTGCGGGCCTGTTTTCATACATGGTATAGCATTCAAAAAACTGTGAGAATGCTGGAAAGGAATGGTTGTTGATTTCGTAAGCAGTGTTAAAATATTCATCAGCATTACCGGTTGCATGCCCCAATTCGTGGGCAAACGTAAATACCTGATAACTTCTCCCATCCTCTAGACTGGGCATATAGGCAGAAAAAGGGCCGGTCACCTCATGATAGGCTGATTCATTCAGTCTGAAGAAAGAAAATTGAATGTTCGCGTTGGCTCCTCTTCCCGCCCAATGAAAGGCAATCCCATAATTTGACGTCGAAGAGCTGTCACTGGTTATTACTGCAAGGAATTTTGGTTTTCCACCATAGGCGTTATCCCGGGCTGTTCTGACTGCCGCGTGGGTCTGGAGATTTCCCATGTTGGTCAGATTAATATTACCATTGGGATTTAAATAATTGATATTTGCTGGCCGTGATGCGTTATTTACAATAAAGGTCTCTTTTTCATCAAAGAAATAGAGCGGCTGCATGATTTCCGTGGTGTCTGAAGCCGGGGTTTCTTCCAGAAAGTAATGCCTGTGATTATATCGTTCCATGGCATTATAGACGCCTTCATTGACAAACCGGTCTACGGCAGCCTGGGGCGGTACGGTATGCGTCGGGTCAGTGTCGGTATCGCTGTAGCGGGAATCACGCATAAAATTAATGGAAACGTAAATCAACAGATACGAGAGCGGGTGTGAACCGTTTGCTGCCAGATGATGAAAGAAATGAAGGTCATAATCACCGGTATAACCTAAAGCAACCTGACTGTATTTCATTGGCCAGTTAACCTGTCTGGAACTATCTCTTATCGCAGCTCTTGCACCGATAAGAAACCTCTTGGTTACCCAGTCGGTTTCCTCATGGGAGCGCAACGGTAATACTGTATAAAATTTCTCCTTGAAATAAATAATTGCCACGTTTTGTGCATCGGTAGAAATTCTGTTACGGGGGAACGGGATCCTTGCGGTATTTGCGGCTGTTCCTGTTTTATATAATTCAAGGCGTCCATTTTCCCCGTTTATGGTAAAGAGCTTTAACCTCGATTTGGTGGCATGGAGATTTTTTGCCGTGCCCAGTTGATTCTCGTCTCTGATTTCCTGGGTTCCACCCTCTGAATCGTAGAGTACAATGGTGTCCATATTAAATAGTAAAGGAGATTCCTGTGACGTATTTTCTGCAATGAGTATTGAGAATTCATCAGAGCGTGTTCCCAGTTTGCATGACCAGTTACGGGAATCCCATAGCCGGGGTAAGTCGTAGAATTGCTGACGCTCGATAATGTCAAGTGCCTGGACTTCAGTGTCTGCACGTTCGATAACCTCGGGAGTATCTTCTTCATTTTCGGTATGTACCCAGCCTGCATTCGTTTGAAATCTGAAATATATTGAATTTCTTTGTGTATTTGCCTCATCCTGCGAAGGAAATTGCACAATAACCGTATAGACACCGTTGCTGTAATTAATCCGTGTCCGTATTTCGGTTTCATCCTGTTTGAACGCCCTGATATTAAGGCCTGCGGGAACATCCAGCAGTTGTTTTTTAATCCGGTTATAGTATTGAAATTTGAGATGATAAGGTACTGCGTGCAGGTCATTTGGATCAAGATAGGCGGAGCGGATACGGTATTCGTTTCTGAGGGGGCACTCCTCGCGTGTGTGGGTACGGGTGGTAATCTCGGGGCAGGTGAGCTCCGGCGCTTCCCCTTCGTCAAAGAAGAGTATTTCCACTCTCCGGTTACGCTGGGAACGGTAGTTCTGTTTTTCTGCATCGTCAATGGGGAATGATTCGCCGCATGCAATGTATTCCCGGTCTTCATAGGCAAAGCGCAACTGGGAGGTTCGGAGAGTGTTTAATTCCCCAAGAGTTTTACCCATTGTTTCACAGAGGACCTGTATGTAAAGATCATATACCAGTTGCCATGCACGCTCGGGCCACTTTTTCTGCCGGTTCCCCCGTATCTCACTGAAAATTTGTTGAGCCTCTTCCGGGGTGATAACAGAATCTGAAGCCAACTGGTTGAAGAAGTTTTGTGTTGCGGCTTCGGTGTCATCTCCCCAGATATTGTCCACACCTAAGGGATCACAATTCCAACCGTTTTTGTAACAGGAAAATGTCATGATCTGCTGGTAGTCTTCAACTTTATGCCTCGATGCACTAACGGCCGCCCACGGTTCACGTTCTCCGTTCAGAAGATAGAGCACATTCTGCGCCCGCAGCTCCGAGAGCTCGAAATTCATACGAACACCGCCGGAGGTGTCCGTATGTCCGGCAATAAGGATCCTTTTCTGCGGGTTAAGCTCAAACTGCCTGAATACAAGGGATAGAGCACTGATCCCACTCATGGCTTCCTGTTGGGCCTGGATTTCGGCGTCTTCCGTATCTGTCGCATCATCCTCGCTGCCACCTTCGGAGCTTGTTCCCTCGGGATTTTCGGGCATCATAACCGCACTGTCAAGGTGGAAGAGGACGTCCTCCATCTCGAGGATGAGCATGGTAATGCTCTGAACTTCAAAGTCGGTTGTCTGTCCGGTATCTACGGAAGATCTTTCTGAGGGGCTTCCGGTAGTGGGTCTTGGAGAATCTGGGTCACACAAAGTAATAACCTTACGTTAATCAGCTGTTCAGGTCGAATGAAACGTTTACCCGGCCCGGAGGGACTTTGTCAATTCTGGCATGTCCCTGGCCGTCAAGCGTTCCTTCCTTTATTTCACCGTTGGGCAGATATGCTTTGTATTTTTTATTACCTATTGGATTACCCTGGTCATCTTTAAGGTTGATCTCAAAATAATCCTTATACATAAGCAGTGCCGACTGTTCAGTGAGGCCGCCTATGCCAACCTTATAATAGAAGAATGGCTGAGAATATCTTACATTTTTTGCTTTCTGACCGCAGATGCCCAGTAGCTTATCATCAACCTCCAGGGTGTAATCCTGCTCTACCTTGTCGCCGCTTACTTTCGTCTCAAATGTTTCGAGCAGGTAGTCGGTGTAATTGGCGTCTTTTATAAAAACCTGCAGACTTGCTTTGGTACCGTTTTCAATGCCGACAGTTTCTACTTTCATTTTAACGGTTTCACCGACTTCAGCTTCCTGTTTTGACCATTGTGCGTTTACAATCCCGAACAGGGTTATTTCATAATTGCCCTCTGGTATACCCCTTCTTTTAACCTGTCCGCCGAGCGTATCGGAATGTGTTGTGTCATCCGGTCCTTTTATTGTGTATTTATAGCCTCCGATTGGAAGCTTTGCTTTATCATTGAAAGTGACATCAAGGAAGTGGTTTTCAATATCTACGGTTCCCGGTGTTATGGAAGCAAGTGCGGCTGATGTAATGGCCCCTTTAGCGGCACTGCCTGAGCCTCCGGCACCTGCTCCGCCGCCACCGCCGCCACCTCCTCCTGCGCTGATCTCGCCGATCATGACGGTGGGGCATCCTATGGCAATTGAATCGGGTGGTCCGGTGCAGACAGCCATGTCCCCCTGCCTTGCAGCGGGCATACCACCGATAAGAACACCCACACTACCGAGCGTTATCGGGCCACCGACATGAGGTATCGGTGGAACTCCCGGTGTAACCATGGGGCACACATGCATATCACCAAGTCGCGCAGCCGGCATTCCACCAATAAGTACAGTGGGCATACCGACAACCACTGATCCGCCATGCGTTGTCATATCTCCGATACGGGCTGCCATTCCCATAGTGTATTTCCTTTGAAAGAGTTATCTGGAATTAACACTACAAAATATATCAGTTTTCAGTTAATGATGATTCTCTTTCTAATCCCAATATGATGCTCTATTAAAAATAAACTTATGCTCGAAAAATATCTGTGACGACGATCACATTTCCACATTTTTTTCTCTTTTTATAAGGTGTGTATTTGTAGCAGTTATACCTGACAAATATATTTTAAGAATTAAGTTAATTTGCCATTTAAGAATTAGTATACAAAGGTTATTACTATGACACTGATTATTATTATCTGCATTGCAGTTATCCTCTACTTTGCCCTTCGTCCGGTAATAAAAAACGAAACCCGCAACCGGCTTCGTCAAACGCCGTTTCCGGAAGAGTGGAAACCAGTCCTTAACAAGCGGTAAGTCGGAGGCC
>JAUXBV010000122.1 GCA_030619215.1 Fibrobacterota bacterium
ATTCAGAGCATGCCCCATGTGAAGAATTCCGGTTATATTCGGTGGCGGTATGACAATTGAATAGGTTTTCTTCTTTGATGCCTCATCAGCTAAAAAGCTTTTATTGTCAAGCCACAGTTTGTATATTTTTTCTTCAACCAATGAAGGATCGTACTGCTTTTTCATCCGTTACCTCTGAAATATTTGATCAATGATGTTTATAAATAGTATAGAAATTACACCTAATGGTAAAATACAATGGTAACACACTTATATGTGATGGTAGGACGATTTTATTATAAGGCATAGTGATTGTATACCCTAATGATGGTGAGGGATACAGAGTCGAGTGGTTTATTGAAGATGTTAAATAGTACCTCTTAATAACGAAAATACAAACCGCTTATTGAGTGCCCTTTATTGGTGCATTTAACGGCATCACCAAACAGTTCGGCAATAGAGAGGATTTCTAATTTTTCAAATCTTTCCTCTGGCGGAAGATGTACCGTATCAGTAATAATAAGGCGTTTAATAGGTGACTCCTGAATTCTTTGTATTGCTTTTCCGGAAAGAATGCCGTGAACACAACAGGCCGTTATTTCTTCAACCCCATACCGTTTAAGAGCTTCTACGACCTCAATGATTGATCCGCCTGACGCGATTTCGTCATCAAAAATAAGAGCCCCTTTTCCCTTGACGTCACCGATAACATTCTGGATCACCGGGGATTCCGTGTCATCATTACGGCGCTTGTCAAGAATGGCAAGAGGAAGGCTGAGGCGAATAGCATAGCGGCCCGCAAGTTTCGCACTCCCTGCGTCCGGTGCAACGACAACGCAGTTTTCGATGCTTTCTTTTTTCCAGTAGTCGCAAAGGAGCTTTCCGGCAAGAAGGTGGTCACAGGGAATTCTGAAAAACCCCTGAGCCTGGGGAGAGTGAAGGTTCATTGTCATGACCCTGTTTGCGCCTGATATTTCAAAAAGATCGGCTATAAGTCGTGCAGTAATGGAAATACGCGGCTCGTCTTTTTTATCAGAGCGTACATAAGGGAGATAGGGTGTTACAGCAGTAATACGTGCAGCGCTGGCATGTTTGGCGGCATCGATCATGATGAGCAGTTCCATTATACTTTCATTAACTCCGGTACGTGCAGATTGTACAATAAAAACATCTTTCCCGCGCAAGCTTTCATTATAGGAAACTTTGATATTTTCATTGCTGAATTTCATTATCTCACATTTGCCCAACTTTACACCTGCATGTTGACAGATAGCTTCCGCCAACGGCCTGTTTGAACTCCCTGAAAATATTTTTAATGGGCCTATCATTACCCTCTCCTTAAAAAATTGAATTATTATCCTTTATGAAAAATCTGATTAATTATTTCCTTTATTTTGTCTTTCGCTAAATTCGAAGGCTAAATCAATTATTGAATCGGTTATTACGCGTGGTTGACAGATGGTTTTCGGCTCAAAGTAAAAGTCGCCATCATCAATTTCAAGCATCGACAGGACCGCTTCGCGACCGGTATAGTTTCTGTAAAAGGCATCAATAACATTTCCCTTTGAAAAAATCAGGTACCCTTTTCTTCTTCCGCTATATATATGTAATACACCTTCCCGCCTGCCAATTCCAAGGAACTGGACAGCGTCAACGAGGTTTGTCTGCTTAAGGTTTCCTGAAAAAACAAATGTGGTGCTCTTTGAATTGTCGGTTTTAACTTTCTTACTTTTACGTGTTTTTAGAAGGTGGGAGTTTAATAACCCTACACCGAATCCACTTACAATACCTGTTAAAATGATGAGCAGTTGCATATTCGCTTTTAAAGATTATTTTGTTTTATAATCTCTACAAAAAAATAGGAGGAAGGTATGGTTTTATATTTTTAAAAGCTTTTTAATACTACAATATAATTTTCGGGGAAGAAAAAAATTACCATTGCTTTTAAATCGATGGCAGTTAATTCTAAGGAACCGTCGGGAAAATCAAATCATTTTTTCTCTTCCAAGGTGAAATGAGATTTGTCTCTGGTACGAGTAACTTTATCAATATCTTTGATACGTCTTATCTTCCTGACGATTTCATTCAGCTGGTTTTTGTTACTTATTTCAATCTGAAAAGAGATATGTACATGCTGGTTGTCGGTTTTTATATCACCTTTAAGAATATCTGCCTTACGATCCAATAAAACTGCTGTGATTTCATTGAGCAATCCCGTCCGGTTATTTGCAATAATATCAAGAAAAGCAACGAACTTTTGTGTCTCCTGCTTTTCACCTTCCCAGCTTACCGGTATTGCCCGTTCCTTATCTTTTTCAAAGAGTTCGGCATTTTGACAATCTTTCCTGTGTACCGAAATGCCACGGCCCCTGGTAATAAAGCCAATAATTTCATCACCGGGTACAGGATTGCAGCATGGGGCATACCGGATCATTATATTGTCGGAACCTCCGACGAGAACTTTTCGGGTACGTCTTGTGATAGTATCAACAAAGCGTGAAACCCTTGAACCAACCGGTTCCTTTACCTTTTTGGTTTTAAAATACTGAGTAATGCGGCTGATAGGTATGTTCCCCTTGCCGATCTGTTCATACAGGCTGTCTTCTGTTGTTATTCCAAGAAATTCAAGCAGTGATGGTAAATAGTCGTTAAGAGATATTCCCAAATGAAGCTTTCTAATATGGGTTTTTACAATTTTTTTACCAAGCTCAATACTTTCCATTCTACTGGTATTTTTTAGCCAGTGTTTAATGGCGGATCTGGCTTTCGGGGTTTTTACATCCCTGAGCCAGTCTATCGATGGTTTCTTAGAAGAGAGATGTAATATCTCAATGGTGCTGCCGCTTTTTAAAATTCTGCTGATAGGCTCTATCTTTCCGTCAACGCGGGCTCCAATGCAATGAATTCCCAATTCCGTATGAACGGCAAAGGCAAAATCGAGAACGGTAGCTCCTTTTGGTAATGTAATAAGGTCTCCTTTTGGGGTGAATATAAAAATTTCAGCATGAAAGAGGTCGACTTTGAAAAATTCATAAAATTCAGATGAGTCGGTAAGGTCTTTCTGCCACTCAATAAGGTTTTTCAGCCAGACCAGTGCCCTGTCGTCCTTTGTCGGCAGTTGCATTTTGCCGTCTTTATATAACCAGTGTGCAGCAATGCCATCTTCCGCAGTTTGATTCATTTCCCAGGTGCGAATCTGCATTTCTATAATATTACCGTTGGGGCCAACCACCGTAGTATGGAGTGATTTATACCCATTGGATTTAGGCATGCTGATATAATCTTTGAACCTGTCCAGTATCGGTGTCCACATTGAATGTATTGTACCAAGCGTTTGATAGCACTCTGGTATGGTGTTGGTAATAATCCGGACAGCCAGAAGGTCATATATTTCTTCAAAGGGTTTTTTCCTCTGTACCATTTTTCTGTATATGCTATAGAAATGTTTGGGCCGACCGACCACCGTTGCATGGATACCTTCCTTGTCGAGTAACTTGCGTAAAGGTATTGTAAAGCTGTCAATAATTTTCTCCCGTTCGTGCCTGCTGTCAACAACGCGGGCAACGATATCATTGTGCTCACTCTGATACATATGTTTAAAGGAAAGGTCTTCCATTTCCCACTTTATGCGGGCCATACCCAGCCGGTGAGCCAATGGCGCATATATATCCAGTGTCTCCGATGCAATTGTCTTTCTCTTACCGGGGGGTAAATAATTGAGAGTACGGAGATTGTGAAGCCTGTCTGCGAATTTTATTATTATAACCCGGAGATCCCTGGCCATGGACAGAAGCATTTTACGGTATGTTTCTACCTGTCGTTCCTGGCGTGACTTTACCTGAAGTGCGTCAATTTTTGTAACGCCGTCGACTAAAAGGGCTATTTCCTCACCAAATTTATTTTTAAGGATGTCAAAGGTCGTGGGGGTATCTTCAAGCACATCATGGAGAAGCCCGGCTGCAATAGTTACGGGATCCAGCTTCTGCTCGATGAGGATAAAGGCGACAGCAACGGGGTGAGCTAAAAACGGCTCCCCTGATTTCCGCAACTGATCTTTATGTGCATTGAACGAAAAGCGATACGCTCTTTTTATTAAGCTGATCTTTAATTTCGGATTTATTTCACGTATCTTGCTGACAAATCTTGCTGTTGATTCCTTTTCAGATATAGAAGGTGTAAACAATGTATTAAACCTCAGTCAACTAATTTTTCTTTTTCCTGCCTAAGAATACTAAGTTTTGACTCAACTTCGCCTAATAGGAAGCGAAGCTCAGATGTTTTTTCTATTGCACTCAGGATTTCCTGCTCTTCTGCGGTAAGATTTTTTATTTGAGCCTTAATATCCTCCATAAGAAGGTTTAAACCGTTGATCCGGTTTTCCGCTTCACGGATGATCTGTTTTTCCCTTGTTAGATCACGCATGCGTGCCTCTACAGAATTCATGATCTTTTCCATGTCCTCTACCTGGGCGCCGACCTTCTCAATATCATTTGCCTGTGACTGAATAGTTTCGATATTTGCATCAGCCTTTGCAATAATGGAGGTGAGGCCGTCAATTTTTTTCTGAGCGGATTCAACCATATCACGGTCTTTATCTATTGATTCAATACGGATTTCAATATCGTTGACAGCAGTTTCAACATTTTCGGTTCTTGCATCAATAGCATCAATTTTGCTTGTCCGCCGGGCAATGTGTTCCATCTCAGTTTGAAGGTTTTCCATCAGGGACTGCGCTTCACTGAGCCTTTCTTCTGCGTTGTTTATCTTACTGAAATGTTGTTCGATTGTCTTCAGAGCGTTATCACTTTCTGTAACAATGTTTTCAAAATCATTTTTGTCTTTTGAGACTTTTTTATTGAAATCATCAACCGTAGTGTTAAATTCATCCAGTTTTGCATTTGCATCATTAATAAGTTTTTCTATTTCACTCCTCATTTGCAGGGTATGATTTTCTTCCTCCTGAAGAGCCTGTTTTTCATTAGTAAGTTTTTCCATCATATTTTTTGCTTCAAGGGATTGTGCTGAAATTGTCGATAATTTATTGCTGATCTCATCTACGGTTTTTTGCTCTTTGGAAAGGTTTTGGATTTTCATATTGATATCGCCTAACAAATAATTGAGCTGGTCTAGTCTTTTTTCCGTTTTTTCGACCAAAGCTTTTCGTTCAAGCTGGGAGTTAATCCTGTCGTCAATTTGCGTTACCATATTTCCCAGGTTGCTCAACTTATTTTCAACCTCTTCAATAATGGAGGACTTTTCATCTATTTGATTAAGACGTCCTTCTGTGGTAGTATAAAGGATATTTAACTCTTCTATGCGCTGGGAGGTGCTTGCAATTTCCTGTTCATGTTCCTTAAGCTCTTCGATTTTCTCCTCAAGAACTTTTGTGCTGTCAATAAATTCATCCATTCTTTTGACAACCGAATCAACTTCAACACGCCGTTCAAACAGCTCATTTTCTTTTTGAAAAACGTCATCAATGAGTATCCTCATATCCTGTAGCTTCGTTTCAAATGTGTCAATTTCTTTTTCCTTTGTTTTGAAAGCTTCAACCCGGGTTTCAATTTCATTGACTTCTGATTCAATAGTCTCAATATGCTGATTTATTTTGTCAATGGCGCCCCATTCGCGGCTGGTCTCTTCAATTTTAGTGCGAACCTTATCGAGGTTTTTCTCATATTCCGTAACCTGAGCCCTGCTGGCTTCTAATTTCTGCTGGTGCTTATTTAATGTGTTAAGAATGGCTTCCGTATTACGTGCTACATTAAACACCTCGTGTGCACGCTCATTCACTCCATCAAGGTGCTTGCTTTGTCTCTGGATGTCAATAAGCTTATTATCAATTTCTTCATTCATTTTTCTTACATTACCTATCTGCCCGGAAACGCTTTCCATATATTTCTTAAATTCCCGGATCTCATTTATAGAGGATCTACTCTCTTCAAGCATTGAATTTATGGAGCCTATATTTTTATCGATTTTTGTCAGTGACGCCTGTTTTTGCTGCAGATGTTTCAAATCGGAATTTATTTGCCAGGTAAGGGTATTAAGTCTGCCCGCCTCCTCATTAGCTTTATCAACTATGACTTTCTGAGTTTCCAAAGTTTTCACTTTTGATTTTATATATTCAGAAAGGGTATTTAAGTTATCAATTTTTTCCTTTAAAAGCCTGTAGTTGGACAGGTCATGCTCAACAGTTGAAAGGGTATCATTACATTTATTAGAAACGGACTGAACATTTTCAAGGCTTTTCTGCATTGCATCAAGGCGGGAGGTAGCAGCGACTGCTTGTTTTTCTGTTTTTTGTAAATTTTCAAGTGCTTTTTTCTGCCGCTCTTCCAATGAGACAATGGATTTAAGGCCATCCTGCAGTAATTTTGAGTCCTTATCTTTAGTAAACTTTTCTAAAATGAGGTCAACCTTTTCGCTTATAGAAGTGATAAAATCCTCTTGAGCTAAAATCCTCTCTAATGATTTCTCACTTTTTTCAATTCTTTTTTCCAGCGTTTTTGCGTGGTTGGAGAAATCTTCGAGTTTGCTTTCGCTTTTAAGAGAATCTTCTACTCTGCTTTTTAAAGAATCATAGCCGAGGTGTATTTCATCAATGTTAGAGCGGAGCTCACCTACCGATTTAACGGCAGCCTGTATGTTGGAATGTTCATTCTCCACAGTAGCGGCCAGGGTATGTAAATCCGCTTTCTCGGCACGGACACTTTGAAGAATATCCTGAATAGTACCGAGGTTTTTTTCAATCTCTTCAGCCAGGATATCGGGGTCCTTCAGCTCTTTTTTCTTAGAAAACATCATAATAATAACTCCTCTTTAGGAAAGGTATTTTCCTGATAGATTTTCCACGCATCGTTGCTTTTGGCAAGGGTCAGCTTTTTTCCATTTACTACATCAAGACGGTCGGATCTGTATCCCTGCACGAATTTCAGCACAGCTGTGGATTCTGAAATATCGGCAAGGAATATCTTATCAATAGTTATATCAATTTTACTATACATCTCAAATGTTCTTGATTTTTTCTCTTTCCACTCTAACCATTCCAAACCCTGACCATAAAAATTGTCTTTATGGTAAAACCGGGCATAATTCTCGATATCCATTGACTCCCAGGCGGCCTCCCATTTATTAAGAAGAGAGACAAAAAAATTCCTCTGTTTTTTATAGGCCGCTAAAATCTTTTTTCGCGTAATTTCTGTTTTATCAAAGTCCGGAATAGTAAGCGGATCCTGAACGGTATCTTTATTAATTATCATAACAGGTGTACCTATGCCCGAGTTAAGATATTTTCCCAATTCAATTATGTTCAAATTTTCAAGCTCGAGGCAACCGCGGGTCTGCAAAGGAATGCTGTCGGGATTAGTACCATGAATCCAGATCCCGTTGCCGGTTCTTCCACTTTTTTTGTCTTCCTCATTCGGGTAGTTGAGCACAAAAGCAAGCGGGCCATACATTTTATTCAGCTCGCTTCTTTCTTTCCGTCCTATAATAAAATAGATACCTTCCGGTGTTTTTTTATCACCTGCCCTTATTTTTATACCATCGTTTTCACCAATAGCCATTAAGTATTTTCGAAAAAGAGACCAGCTGTTATTTCTTTTATTTAAAACCCACATTGTTCTGTTCGCTTTATTCGCAAGAAGAAAATAGTCCATTTTCTCGGGAAGGCGGACTACGCGCCTTTTCAAAGTAGACGCTTCTATATCCTTACTTGTAATGGTATCTTTATAAATAATTTGCTGAATAATCTTATTGTCATCTTTTATAGTATCTTTTTGGGCAATAGCTGTCTGCAATTTTTTCTGCTTTTTAACTGATACTTTCTTTTTACTCTGAAGTGCATTTTGTAAATAGATTGCGCTCTTTACGATTTTATCCGAATATAGTACACCGGCAATAACTAGTCCCAGGCTGGATGTTACAATAATAGACCAGACAAGCATTTGCCGGGTTATTGTTATTTCCGGAAATATTTTTTCCGGCCGATATGCCCGTGCTATTTCCTTTTGCTTTTTAACTGTCTTGAAATAGTTTTCAAGGATTATCAGTCTGTAAAGAATAAAACGCTTTAATGTATACCAC
>JAUXBV010000414.1 GCA_030619215.1 Fibrobacterota bacterium
AAACATACTTTAATATGCTAATAAATAATATAAGGCACAAAATGTATAGGGAATGGTTTGAATATAACAAGTACTATAAAAGTAAAAAGAGTAGAAGGGTTATTTAAAAATAACAGTATGTTGAGCAGGAGACTATGGTAATAAGCTCTCTGCTTCTAAACAATGTTATCAAGGAGCTTGCGTATTCGGTTTCAGGGATAACAGTGTGTTAAACAGAAGGCTATGGTAATAGTCTTTCTGCTTCTACACAATGTTATCAAGGAGCTTGCGTATTCGGTTCCAGGGATATTCTTAATCCTACCACTCAAGTGAAAAATATTTATATTTATTCCTTCATTAATTATTTTAGATTGTAAGGAAAAAGACTATATAAAAAGGAAGGTATGATATGAGTACCGGATATGTATTTAATAAGAGGTTCATTGACCATGTGTTATCTTTCGGACATCCTGAAGGACCTGAAAGGTTAAAAGCTATTGAAAGACGTATGAAAGAGACTGGTCTTATAGAAAAGGTAACCGAAATAGTTGATTACCTGGAGGGTCCAATGCCCTTTATTGAAACGAATCATTCCGATGCACACATTGCCTCTGTTCAGAGAATCCCTGAAACCGGGGAAATTGCGGAATTAGCTGTAGCAGGGGTTTTAGGAGCTGTAAAAGCAGTTAGCGAAGGCAAGGTTAACAATGCCTTCTGCGCCATCAGGCCGCCGGGGCATCACGCTCATAACAGCGGGGGAGAGGAGGGCTTCTGCTTTTATAATAATGTGGCAATAGCTGCAAAGTACGCCCAGTCTGAATGCAATCATGAAAAAGTCCTCATTATAGACTGGGATTATCACCATGGTAATGGTACGCAGGATGCGTTTTATTATGACCCGTCTGTCCTGTTCTTTTCCACACATAACTGGTTTACCTACCCGGGAACAGGCGATCCCTCCATGACCGGCGCAGGAGATGGTGAAGGGTTCAATATAAATGTTCATATGGACAGCGGCGCATCCGACGATACCATTAAGAGCGCCTGGGAAAAGTGTTTATTACCTAGGGTAGAAACGTTTAAGCCGGACTTTGTATTCATATCCGCAGGCTTTGACAGCAGGGAACAGGATTTGCTGGGTACTTTTAATATTACCGATAAATGCTTTGCCGAACTTACAAAAATGGCCCTTGAGATCGCTAAGACATATTGCAATGGACGCCTGGTTACAACATTAGAAGGCGGGTATAATCCGGCAGGATTAGCAGAAGCTGTTGTTGCTCATGTTGGGGCGTTGGTGGAAGGATAATTAAAAAATTTTAGATTTTCGAATTTAGATTTATGATTTAATATAAAGATTGGTCACCCTGTTTCTTTACTTAAAAACAATGTAGACAACCTATTTATACTGATTTATAACATAATGTAAATATTAGCATAGTTAAAAGAAGTACTCCAAAATAGCAACGAACTATGGCGGGAATTACTTCAACTCTTGACGAAACATAGTTAAGATGTATTGAAGCCTGAACAATTTTGAGTAGAGTATAGACGATTCTATTATATCAAGATCCACTTTTGAATTCTGATATTTCCTGATAATCTTATTTATCGATTCTGCTTCCATCACAAACTCATTTAAAGATTGCAGGCCTGTCATATTGACGGTGTCACTATTTCCGCTTACTAATTTGTTGAATTTATCAACACATGAAGTTGCCTTGTGGATATTCTGGTTCCTCATTGTCTTACTTTTTGTGAAGTCGTAAACGCACTCGAGATAAAAGGCAATAATATTGGTTACCTGGAGGAGAAATCTTGAATCTGGCTTGTCAAAAACAATAGCATCAAAATATTGACCCTGCTCTCTATTCTTAGTCTTATCGGTTTGCTTCTTTTTGATGTCTTTAATCATTATAATCTCCCTTTAGGGTATTTATGCAACCTCAGGTCTCTGCCTGTAATTACTGCCCTGTTCCCCTTACTTTAAATCTAATAAATAAAAATTGTTTTAACAAGATTATATTTGGAATATTATTTGGATATTTAATTATGAGATGGCAGTTATATTCAGGCAACTGTTTTTATTTGAAATAACAGGGGCTGGTAACAGCTTTTTTTCGACTTCCGTCTTCTTTACTACAAGTAAATTCAGCGCGGAGATATCCGGGGCCGTTTTCTGGGTCAAGAGTAATTTGTTTGGTTATTCGAAGTAGGTTTTCCGAGTAAGAGATAGAGTGGATAAGTTTTTCTTCCTTTGTTTTATAATATCCCCTGAAAATATTCAGAAGCTGAGGGATGCCAAATTCATAACTGCTTATACCTGAAACAAACAATGCATTTTTGCCAAAAGAATTGACAGAATGCGAAACAATAGAGTCTTCCGGCAATTCTGTAGAGCTGATTACCAGATAAGGGCCTGTGGTGATAAAAGTTTTGCCGTTTTTAATCGCATCGAGTATGGATTTATTATCTGCATTTGTATTGTAAATACCGGTTACCGCATAACCGAAATACCTTTCAAAATTCTCATGTATAGTAAGGAATGGTTTCCCCAATGAGCGATACCGGTTGAAATCACCGTGGGAGTCATTCCCTGCAATGAGAGGCAGTTTTCTGCCCTGCAGGAGCAGTTTTATCCATAATTTTCGCGCCCTGTACCAGGATATTGAAAACCCGCTGTTGACAGCCTGAAATGCGTGAAGGTTTTCATGGACGTCTGCAATGTCCCAAGTCCCTCTTTTAAGAAAGATTTTCTGCATTATTTTACTTCTTGCACCTGGATGAGCTGCGAAGGAAATCCCTCCCTGTTTTTCGATGATATCAATCGCTTCCGCAATATCCGGTTCCCTTTGTGAAGGTTTAACCTGTTTACGTGCGCCGTCTTTTGAGCCCGGTATAAATTCTTTTATGCCAAGCGCACCGAGATGTACGACCCGCTTTTTACGATTGCACGTTGATATCTCTTCACCTAAAATGATGGTAGTTTTATAGTTGTTTTTTCCGGATAGGATGTCGTTACTCAGGGATTTCCATAAGTGCAAGCCGGGATCCGGCTTTAAATAATCATCCATACTGCAGGCAAGGTCGTATGAATGGTCGGTTATCCCGACAAATGACAGGCCCGATGCAGAGGCCATTGTGTCAATGACCTTGACAGGAGGGGCGAATTCAACATGGCTTCGGGTATACTGTGAATGGACGTGCAGGTCACCGTACAGGCACCACTCATGCCCCGGGAGCCTGTCGTCAGAAATTAATCCTGTGAGCGCTGATTTGGTGGATGTCTTCAAATTGTCGTTCAGTACAATTATTCGTTTGTTTTTCTTTTTAATAACAACCTTCCCGTTGATTGAAAATGCACCGGGTGTAAAAAGGTTATTGGCGATATAGAACAGGTAAACAGAACAATGCTGCTTATAAGGATGATCGATTACATATTTTGAGATATCTGATTCGTCAAAGACTATTTTACTTGTTCTGTTCTGGGAAACGGCGAGTGTTACATTGGTAATATCAACGGGGAATTTGTCGATATCATTACAGATAAGCATAACCGGAACGTCATTGCCGGGCCCGACTCTTTTCGGCATGTCAAATATTATTTCCGGCTGTTTCTGATAAAGAAAGCTTGGAAAGAAACGGAAGAACCGGAAATGGGTTTCCGCATACAGAGCTAAGAAGGGAATAGTGTTTATGTCCGGATTCATAGTTCATAAAAATAGCCAAATTAATACATCCTTTACAATTTATTTTTATAGTAAATGAAAACCAGTGATTTTAATTATCAGTTACCAAAAGAGCTTATAGCGCAGGAGCCTCTTAAAGAGCGGGACTCCTCACACCTGCTCTGCCTTTCAAGGGAAACCGGTCAGCTCACGCATCATATTTTCAGTGATTTGGTTGATCTTGTCAAACCGGGAGACCGGCTTGTATTTAACAATACGAAGGTTTTGCCGGCACGGGTTTATTGTAGAAAGACAACCGGTGGGAGGGTTGAAATGCTTTTTACCCGGAGAATTGACAGGTGTAGCTGGCAGGCAGTGGTAAGGCCGGCACGCCGGTTGAGAAAAGGCAATATCGTTTCGGTTGAAGCTGATGAACGGATTAAATTGGGTA
>JAUXBV010000050.1 GCA_030619215.1 Fibrobacterota bacterium
GACAATTATTTTTTTATATTATAAAATATTATAAAGGTAAGCCGGTAATAACAATAAAGGTGAGTAAATTAGCTTGCTGTTTTATTTACTGGAGTGCTTAACTTAGATTTCTGATTGGCAGCTTTATTTTTATGGATAACACCAGCTTTAACAGCTTTATCTAAAACGGAAAAAGCATTTTTTAATTCAATATCAGTAGTTTCTTTATCCTTTGCATTACGCAGGTTCTTAATTGTATGGTGGATACGTGATTTCAACTTACGATTGCTAATTCTGGATTTTTCAGAGGTACCAATTCTTTTTATGCAAGATTTGTGATGCGGCATTAAGAATCTCCTTCAAAATAAAATGGTTAAAAGCATCAAATATATAAGGATAAATTATCAGTAATGGAACGGTATAAAATAATCCTTATTTCATATTTTGTCAAACCCGGCATTATTTTTTCTACTATCCAATGGGAGGGATAAGAAAGATTTTGAATAAGCCTGAGAAAGAATTCAGCGCCGCTTCAAATAAACACGGCTTATTTTCCGAAGTGAGCGGTGCAATACATATACATACCCGCTTTTCAGACGGAGAAGTTGATTTCCCAGAGCTTGTTACTGCTGCAAAAGAGGTTGGCTTAGATTTTATTGTGGTTACTGATCACATGTCACTTGAAGGTAAAGAGAAAGGGTTTGAAGGTTTCTATGAGACACTTTTCGTTGTGATTGGTTACGAACACAATGACAGCAATAATAAAAACCATTATCTTGCGATAGGAACGGATAAAGTTATAGAGGAGCAGGATTCTCCTCAAAGATATATTGATTTGATCAGGTCCGCCGGAGGTATCGGGTTTTTAGCGCACCCAGCAGAGGAAAGGCAATATTTTAAGAAGTACCCTTCATACCCATGGACAGAATGGGATGTTTCCGGGTATGATGGTATTGAAGTTTGGAATCATATGTCTGAATGGGTTGAAAATTTAAAAAGCTGGAGAAGTTTCATCCGAATTTTTTACCCAAGGCGTTTTTTGAAAGGTGTACCTCCGGGCCTTTTAAAAAAATGGGATGAGTTAAACAGAACAAGTTTTATCAGTGGTATTGGAGGGGTGGATGCTCACACTTTTACGTATGGAAAAGGCTTCTTCAAATTTCAGATATTTCCGATAAAAGTAGAGCTGAAAGGTATTCGAACCCACCTTTACATTCCAGATAACATCTCAAATTGTGAATTTGTAGAAGCAAAGGATGCCTGTTTACGCGCCCTTAAGAATGGAAATGGATATATTAGCAATTACCGGCAGGGAGATGCGAAAGGGACAGAATTATTCCTCCGTTATGCAGATGATACTTTAGTGCCTCCCGGATGTTCAGGAAGGAATCCGTCTTTGCCGGCTTCTCTTTCCATTTCGATACCATTGGAAGCGGAGATACGTGTTATAAGAAATGGAGTGCAGGTCAGCCGGAAGGTTGGGGTATACCATAATTTTGACATTACCGGGAATGGTCTTTACAGAATAGAAGTGTTTAGAAAGAAAAAAGCATGGATTTATTCCAACCCATTTCCAATAGGTTCTTATCCACTCTATTAAGCGTATTATATATTCTAATTCCCAAATTTGTTACTTAGGATTATTTTATTAGTACCTTACAAGGTGCCAACTTGCGAAGTGCCCTTTAGGGTATTGGTAAAAATAATTTTATACCAGACAAGTTGGGACCTTGTACCCATATTGACAACCATGTGCCAATTGTTAGCAGGAAATTATTTCGTTAAGGCTTTAGTCCAGCTTATCTGGGTTGGAGATTTTTCATAATCCTGTGAGCATTTAATATAATATTAAATTATCCTAACGTATTGGATAATATTGTGTAGAAGCAGAAAGTCTATTACCATAGCCTTCTGCTTAACTCACTATTATATCGTTTGCACTAAACAAAATACTGCATATCAAATCTATTTATTTTCCAAGCAACCTACCTGCGACTCACCTCCATTCTACCCATCTATTATTTTTAAAAATCAAAATTTTAACCGGGATTACCCCCAACTAAAAGTTGGGGATTACCAAGATTTTAACTACGGAGATGGAAATGATTAAAATAAATGAAAATTACTTGAAATTAAATGCCTCCTACCTTTTTGCGGAAATCACAAAACGGACGAATGAATTTATTGCGGCAAACCCTGATACGAAAATAATCAAGCTAGGCCTGGGAGACGTTACCCGCGGCCTTCCTCCTGCCTGTGTTAAAGCTTTTCACATGGCGGTCGATGAGCTGGCTGATGACGCAACGTTTCGGGGATACGGGCCTTATACCGGATATGAATTTCTGCGAACAGCCATAGCTGAAAAGGAGTTCCAGGCTTTCGGGGCAAACATTTCTGCGGACGAGGTTTTCGTCAGTGACGGATCAAAGCCGGATACCGGTAATATACAGGAGCTTTTCTCAACTGACGCAAAGGTAGCGGTATCTGACCCGGTATACCCTGTCTATGTTGACACCAATGTCATGGCAGGCCGCAGCGGAAGTTTTAAAGACGGCAAATATGAAGGGATCCTCTACCTTGATTCAACTGAAGAGAATAATTATATATCGGATATTCCAAATGAAAAAGTTGACCTTATCTACCTCTGTTTCCCGAATAATCCTACGGGCGCAACGGTTACAAAGGAGAAACTGGCGCAATGGGTTGAATATGCTCAGGATTCAAAGGCACTTATCCTCTTTGACGCGGCTTATGTGGCATTCATACGCGATGACTCCATTCCGAAAAGCATCTTTGAAATTGACGGAGCGAAAGAGGTAGCAATAGAGTTTCGAAGCTTTTCGAAAACTGCAGGATTCACCGGAACACGGTGTGCATATACCGTCATACCGAAATCATGCACCGCTTATGATTCGGAAGGAAATAAACAGTCAGTGCACAGCTTATGGAGCCGGAGGGTTACGACAAAATCCAACGGCGTATCTTATCCGGTACAGCGGGCTGCGGAAGCTGCGTTTTCAGAGGAAGGTGCCGGGCAGATTCGTGAGCTTACGAGCTACTACCTGAAAAACGCTTCCCTGATAAGAGATAAAATATCCGGGCTGGGGTATAAAGTTACCGGAGGTGAGAATTCACCGTATCTCTGGATTAAAACAGGTACTGACTCATGGGAATTCTTTGACCTTCTTCTCAATAAAGCCGCTGTAGTCACCACACCGGGAAGCGGGTTCGGCTTATGTGGAGAAGGGTATATCCGAATTAGTGCATTCAACAGCTATGAAAACGTCGAGCTTGCGATGCAGCGAATAACCGATATTCTTAAGAAATAAAAAAATTATGATTCATTACTTCATCCACCCGATAAACCCGCAGAGCAGGCTTCTTGAATTCACTGCCGATTCTCTGAAGAACCATGATGGTATCTGTGTTTATCCCACTGATACGGTATACGGTATGGGCGGATGCGCGACCAATCCGAAAGTCATTGACAGAATAGGCAACATAATCCAGAAAAAGAAAAAAAGACTTTTTTCATTTATCTGCAGTGACTTCTCCCAGGTAAGCCAGTATGTCAAGATCAGCAATCCCAATTATAAGCTGATGAAGCATTATCTCCCGGGCCCCTACACATTTATTCTCCCTGCAACAAACTATGTGCCCAAAAAAGTGTGCCCGAAGCGAAAAACAGTAGGCATACGCATCCCCAATAATAAAACATGCATCGAATTGGTAAAAATGCTCGGTGTGCCGCTGGCCAATACCTCTCTGAATATCCCAGGCGAACACAGAGGTGATCCGAGAAATATAGCGGAAAACATCTCCAATGAGATCGATATTTTGCTCGATGTTGGCGCTCTTGGTAATCCTATCGGATCAACAATCGTTGATCTTACCGGAGATCAGCCTGAAGTTCTACGTCACGGAAAGGGTGAATGGCATGGGTAAAGAAGTAGACCGTTTGATAGAAATCGTTTCCCGCCTGCGAAGCCCGGGCGGGTGCCCCTGGGACAGGGAGCAAACCCATAAAAGCATTATGTCGTGCCTCCTGGACGAAGCGTATGAATTCTTTGACGGGGTGGAGAATAACGATATCGGTATAATGAGGGAAGAACTGGGTGACATAATCCTGCAGGTAGTATTCCATTCGGAGATGGCAAAGGAAGCCGGCCATTTTGACATAGAGGATGTCGCTCATGATATATGCGAAAAACTCATAAACAGGCATCCTCACGTTTTCGGAGATGTAAAGGTAAAATCATCAAAGGAAGTTCTTTCCAACTGGGAGCATATCAAAAAGGGTGAGAAGGGAAAAGAAAGCCGTAAATATATTATCGACGGTATCCCTGACAAGCTCCCCGCTCTTTTCAGGGCGGAGAAAATGCAGCGCCGTGTTGCCCGTGTGGGTTTTGACTGGCAGGACATAAGCCCTGTATTAGACAAAGTGGAAGAGGAGTTTTCTGAATTTCGCGAGGCTCTCGAAACAAAAGATGTTGAACATGCTTCCGATGAGCTGGGCGATATTTTATTTGCCCTGGTCAATGTTGCGCGCCACAACAACATCTGCGCGGAAGATGCCCTGCGGATGACGGTTAAGAAATTCGCCAAACGATTCCGCTATATAGAAGATCAGTTTAATAAAAAAAATAAGAAATTAAGCGAGGCTTCGCTGGAAGAGCTTGATGAGTGCTGGGAAGAGAGTAAGAAAAAGGTAGGCTAAAAAAGAATGGAGTGTTGGAGTGGTGGAGTAATGGTAAAAGATTTTTATATCCTTATAATCCAACACTCCAGTACTCCAATACTCCAGTACTCCATTCTTTACTCGTTAATTACAATAGTAAACGTTTTCTTCTGCCTGTTAGCGGCCATATCCTCAACTTCGATGAGGAAGTTATTGGCACCTCTATTTAGCGGGATTTTTCCTTTGTAAATATAATTATTCGTCTCCTTCAGAACGATCCCGTTGACACGGCAATATAGTATTGTCTCCGGAACGTCCCTGATACCATCGTCAATCTCGACCTCAATATCCATTGATAATGATTGAGCATTGACCGGCATGGGCGGCAGGTCGTCAATAACATACTGAGTCTCATCCGGCTCGATAATCTCAATAACCAGCGGACCGGGCAAATAATACATCTCACCGCTCAATACGTTGGATTTATTGCCGGCCAGATCAACAGTATAGAACATATACCTGTTTTTACCCTCTTCCAGTATTATCTTTTCCTGATCGCTTCTTTCCAGTGTATATTGGTCCTTTGAGCCGTTAATATCAGTAATAAGTGTTAATTGATCTTCCGGTGTATTATCCGTTACCCGTGCAATAAGGTATCCGATCCTTGAAGCGCCCTGGGTAGGCCCTGTTATATCTATACGGGGAATACTGGTATTGATGTTAGCCGATTTTACATCCACCTCCACGGTTATCGTTTTATCCTTCTCTTCACCGGTCTCTTCAACACTTGCATTAACATCGATAACATACTCTCCGATATCACGCTCATGTATGGGTATTTCACAGACAAAAGAGCCGTCCTTACCGACTGTAAAGCTGCGGTTAAAACTACCGCCTCCGCCGGTTACCTCCAGCTTTGCACCGAAAACAGCCTTACCGACAACCCGTATCAAATTTGTTTTTATCTCCTGCCCATTTGTCGGCGATGAGATGACAAGATCAAGTTTCTCGCGCTCAGGCTCATAAATAACGGTTCTCTCAAGCCTGACCTCTTCCCCTTTGTAACGGCTTACCACCAGGACGACATATTCTCCCGCCTCGTCCGGTATATGCACCTGATAGCTGAATGAGCCATCCGGGGTTACAGTAACAGCATTATCATCAACGGTAACCTCCGCCCCTGCCACGGTCGCCCCCTGAACAGGTATGACCGGTGTTTTTACTTTCATCCTTTCAGCCGGCTGAGTCAGGGTAAGGAAAAGGTTCTTCGGCGGTTCGTATATTATCGTTATGTCAGCCTGCTTTGACCCGCTGCCAAGCTGTGCAGTGAGGGTGATCTTGTTGACACCGGGCATCAGGTCAACGGTTATTGAAAAGGTGCCGCTTGCGCTCACCTCAGCCTGCTTAGATCCTGCAAATATCGTAGCACCGGGATTCGCGGCTCCTTTAATAACGACCTGCGTTTCATCGACAATCTTGTTATCCTCAGGGGACTCTATATTCAGATATACTTCTTCGGTAGTATCAATTTCGGTTGTTGTGTCAACCTCTGTTGTATCTGCAACATTGGTTGTGTCTTCCCCGCCTAATCCAGGCATTCCTGATGTTGTATCAATGTCGGATTGTACCTCTTCGAATGAGTATGTTGATACATCTGAGTTTCCTTCTTCTACTACAGCCCTGTTCCTCGTAGTTACCATTACCTCTTTTCTTGAGCCTTTGTTCCTGACACTGACGCTGCCTTCATACACGTCAACAATCGTTTTGCTCTTGTCAACTTTCACTCTCAAGCGGGTTCCCCTGATAGCAGCAACAGCGGTCGGTGTCTCGAATGTGAATTTCGATTTTTTGGATACCATTTTTTTTACATTTGCCCAGACTTGCCCTGAGCCGACTTTCACATTTGATTTCGTCACAGCCGAGCTTTGATCCTGAAGCAGGGTTGACAGGTTAACGACACTGTTCTCTCCAAGCTTAAGAACTGTCCCGCTCTGAAATTGAAGTTCCAGGCTGGATTCAACGTAAGTACGTATATCCCATTTCATCTTTACCGTCATTCCAACACGTGCAGGACGCCATTTTCCGGTTTTGGGAGAGCGGACTTCCGCCTTACCGACAATTGATTTAACCGTTACCCGCTCCTGTGCCGTATTGCCCTGACTGAGTACCGACAGACAAGTACAGAAAACCATGCATAGCACGAAATTAACGGTACGCTGTGCTGCTTTCATAGAATTCCCCTTCTTTATGATTATTTATGGCAAATTATCTTATCGCAATAATCTTCTTCACAGAAGAGTATTTGCCCGCCGTCAGCCTGCAAAAGTATGTCCCGGATGCAACGTAGCGACCTGTATCCCCTTTACCGCGCCAGACAATTTTATGATGACCCGGCTTCTGTTTCCTGTTAACCAGCTCCCGAACCACCCTTCCTTTTGCATCATATATTATCATTCTTACTCTGTACGGCTTGGTATCCAGCCATCCATTATTCCCCCAATTGTACGGAAGCGTATACCGCATTGTAGTCATTGGACGGCAGGGATTGGGATAAGGGCTGTTCAGTATAAACTTATGCGGAAATGTGTAAATAAAACCTTTATTCGCTGTTGCAAAAATGGTACGGTATTGTTCCTTACCTGACGGTCCAATCCCAAGAGCCGTTCCCGGTTTATATTCAATGATACCCGAAGGAGTGTTTACGAACAGGTAGATCGGCGCATCTTCGTTAAACCCCGTTATATTTAAGGTTAGAGCTGTTACATCCCTTTCACATGGAGATATGCCAATCTGGAAGATATTCACCTTACTGTCCCATGTCCTTCGTATATCACTGGCAAATCTGTCTATGGAACGTTTCCACTCAGGGTGGGCAAAGAACAGGTACGGCTCGCTGCCCATACGGGGCGGCTCCGGGCGGTCAAGCTCATCATAGCCGTCGCGAGCTTTTTTGTTAACTCCAAACAGATTGTCCGCATCCCTGTTTACATTGGTGGTTAACTCAATACCGAATGTCCACGCTCTTGTATTTTCAAAGCATGTCCTTGACTGCCTCTTTAAATCTTTTGCTACAAAAAGAGGATTTGGAGACAGGAACACGGTATCTATCGCTTCAGTATGCGCCCAGTAACCATGCCAGGGATACAAAATTCCAGTGGTATTTAATATAAAATCACGGGTGAGTGGATCCCATTCCCATAATGCATCAAGCTTACTACACCTTACCGGGTAAGTATAGGGTGAAGCTATCTGATTCCATCCATATTCAGATTTATGAAGATATACGGGTATCGAGTCTTTACACAAGCTGTCTTTATGTAACGTTGCCGTTACTGCGCTGTTTAACCTGGCCCAGTATGACTTCCCCGCTGTTAACGCATGTATCCCGTCGGAGCGGGTATAATACTTATAGATCCCGCTTGGATCACGCGACTCATCCCAGTGCAGTATTACCCCGGCGCTCTTGAGTGGTGCGGCATTATATGACAGCGCCGGTATTGACACCATATCCCATACGCTACTGTCCGACCAGGTATGAGTCGATACACCTGAAACAGTAATGGTATCTTTAACAGGCGTCAAATCGACAAGCCCTTTTTTATCCTTTGTATAGCAGCTGAAGATATACCGGCCATCAACAAGGGGATAGATGGGAAAGAGCCCGCTGGTATTTGTCATTGAGGAATCAAAACGGCTTGCACTGCCGGTAATGGTTGCACAGAAGGTTAGCACCGTATCGAAATCATCAACGCCTTTCATATTATAAAGCACTGCACCGTAAGCGAGATCTTTTTTATTCAACAGGGTGTTCGGCGGGTCATTGGTATTAATGACAAATATCTGATGATTTGCAGTAACGACAAGCCCTCCTTTATCACTGACATAGCTGCTGAATTGTATTGACCCGGTATATGCGTTAGTGGGAATACCTTTTACATTAAACTGCCAGATTGAGTCGGTACTTCCCTGTGTTACACTTATATCAAGCCATGGAACATCCGGGCTGAATGTGAGAAAAACCGTATCGCCGTCATCAGGGTCTGAGACAGCTATCACGCCCTGAACAAGGCTATCCTCATATACCGTATCAGGAAAAGAGGCTGAAAAAATAACAGGATAATCGTTCGTGTTAATGACAGTTATATTCATCAAAGCTGTATCCGCAGCGCCTTTTGGATCAGATGCAACAACGGTAATATTGTACGTACCCACATCATCATTGCCCGGCGTCCAGGTTATTGATAAATCTGATTGACTTACCGTCATTGAAGCAGGTGCATTACTCAGGACAAGGGTTATTGAATCACCGTTTATATCAGACACAAAATTATCTATAGCCCATGCTGAATCTTCAGGAATGGTAGCTGGTCCTGGAAGCGATAATACAGGGCTTACATTCGTTCTCAAAACTCTCAGTGTCATGGTATCGGTATCAATACCGCCCTTTCTGTCGTCTGCCCTGACAATTACCGTATGAGAGCCGACATCATTATGGGCCGGCGTCCAGGTTATTGTTTGCGAAGAAGAACTAATTGACATCCCTGTAGGTGCACTGAGCAAAAGAAGGTCCAATGGATCATTATTCAGATCAGATGCAAAATTGGCAATCGTCCATAATGAATCCTCGTAGGCTGTATCTACCGCAGGCAGTGATAAAACCGGCGCGACATTTCCGATTGCCACACTGTCAAATCTCATTAAACCGATATTTCCCAGGCCGTCAAACAGTTCCCACGCGCCATAGTACGTGCCCTGGGTAGTAATATTGGAGATGACGAACGTGGTATCTCTATAGGGAAGCTCCAATGCGGTTGCAGTATCAATGTAGGCGGAGTCCAGTGCTAAATTGAAATAAATACCCGCCACAGAACTTATCGGCGTACTACTACGTGTCAAGGTAACAATTACACCACTGTTACCGCTATTGGTAAGTGTGGCACTTACATCATTGCCAAGCTCACCTCCTATATACAGAACTCCCGTATTAGTCACCTGTGCAACAGGATTTCCACCTGCATCCTGATATTGAATCATTACATTATACACAGCATCTTTTACAAGTGCATCATTGGGATCGCTGCCTACTAAAGAGATATTGCCGTTATTTGAAAGGTTCTCACCAAGCAGTACCGTCGAATGTGAGCCGGCAGTTTCATACGCTGTAATAAAGGTTATTACGTGTGGCGAATTTGGATCCGAAGCACCTCCGCTCTGTGAAAAAGTCATCTTTACGGAGCCGCTTAATGCAGCTTCCGGCAGCGCAAAATCAATATTAAACGTATCATCTATATTACCACCGATGCCTGGAGCAGAAAGGGTTGGCGGATCAGTTAAAACGTCAACAGTGGTGAAATTCCATATAGTATTCTCTGTTATGCCTGCATATTGATTTCCCGCTGTATCCACAAAGCAGGTATAATCTATTAGTACATAATACCCGGTTTCACTTGCAAATGTCGATGAAGGATTTATTGTAATCGTAGCAGTACCGCTTCCTGTTACATCAGCGGAACCAACTGAAATCGTCTCAAAAATACTCATATCTGAAGATTTTGCAATGATAATATTACCGCTTCCCTTATTAACAATTTCACCAAATGCAATTACCAGATTATTGCTTAATCCTACACCTGAAGCATTATCCAGGGGACTGAAGCTTGTTACCGTTGGCGCAATTCCATCCCCTGTGGTAAAAATCAGCTTTACCGGTGTATCCTGAAGATTGTTAAAAGCATCTTTTGCCACTATATAAGCATCATAGGTCGTAAAAGAATTCATGCCACTTGCGAAAAGGGTATCCTCAACATTTACTGCTACTGCTTCATTTCCCGAAAAAGCAGCAGGAGTACCCGACGCATCCTGTCCGAGTGATACCTGGAAGGAGGATGGGGCTGGTGCCCCATTGGGAACGAGGACAAAATAGGCAGTTCCATTCTCGTTAATATTTACAAGAAACGTGGCGGATGTTCTAACAATACTCCCAATTTTGGGATATGTTGCTACATTAAAAGGCGGCATTATGTCAGCCCATGACCAGTTGATATTATTTGAGCTATCAACGCAGGAATTGTCCGCTGTTCCCGTTGACCCTATAGAATGGCTATTTCCAAGGGTTGAATAATAGGCAACCAGTGAGCCTGTCACATTAAGGGTACATGGATTTACCGGATTAAAATTCAGCAGACTCCCGCTTGAACCCTCAAAGCTTGCATTACCACCAATCGTTATCTTCCTGCCTGCCAAGTTGACAAAGGTGGAGTCCGTTCCGTTTTCAATTTTGAAACCACCGCTGACCTCAATATTCTGGTAATATAAATCCAACTGGCCCGCGGTCTGCATAAACGAAACTGCTTTAAGTGTATCATAGTCCAGTTTTAATATGCCGGGGCCTGAATGCAGGATTGCAGGAAGGGTCTTATTATAAGGTAACTTTATCGTCTGTGTGTCTGTTGCCGCGAACTCAAGGACTCCGGTTCCCGTATTTATATAATCAAAACCGGAAAAATCTGCGTTGCTGTTAACTCTTAATGAGCATGC
>JAUXBV010000265.1 GCA_030619215.1 Fibrobacterota bacterium
AGAAGGAGGACGATAATTAGTCATGGTACTTTAGTCCTTTAGAACTTTCGAAATAGGCCACTAAGCCATCTCTTTCTTCGCGGTAGAAATTTCTTTTATAGAGAGCTTCATTCTAAAGAAGAAATATATACCCAGGATTGTTATCAGTATATAGTTTACAGCATGATATATTATTATCATGGCCCGCGCTTTATCCGCATTCATGCCAAGGATTTCCAGGCCATGAAGCATAATAGCATGTATTGTTCCTACATACCCCGGTGCGAGCGGAATTGCGGCGCCGAATGCAGCGAATGCCTGGGCAAACATGCCCTCGAGAAGGCCGAAGGGGATTCCTGAATTACCGGCAAGTACAATAATCATTGCAGGATAGCACAGCAGAGTTAAAAACGAGAGGCAGATAGTAATAATAGCGCGTTTTGGTGATTTAAGCCATATTAATGTAGATGCAAGCTCTTTACATATTTGAAGCGATCTGTCTCTGAATTTTTCCGGCAGTTTCGATATGATCCATGTGACAACCTTGATAGAGGTGTTTTGAAAACGGAAATAAGTGGCAATGCACACGATACTGAATATGATAATACCGGTGAAAATGAGTGCATAAATGGTTAATGACGAGCATTGAGGAAGGATAAAAACCGGTATGATAAAAAATATTAAGAATACAAGCAAATCTATTGTTCGTTCGAGGATGAGAGTTCCCAAGGAGATAGCAAGCGGAAACCGGTTTTTCTTCCAGAGAATAAAAGCGCGTGCAAACTCACCTATTCGCGCGGGCATAATGTTGTTTATCATGAAACCGGTCATGACATTGCTGAACAGGTGTTTTCTTGAGGTACCCGGTATATCGGGCAGCATAAATTTCCAGCGAAGCGAGCGTAAGTAGATTGTTAGAATAATAAGAATGCAAGTTACGATAAGAGAAGTTGCTTTTACAGACTTTAGCTCTGTAAAGAGGTTGTTTATGTCAACGTCTTTAAGGAAGATGTAAAGGCACAGGCCGGCAATTACTACCCCGGTTAATACCTTTCCTGTTTTTGAAAAATTCACTTTGGTTAACCTTTATCAGAGAGATGCCGCTATAAATTTTGGCTGTGTCGTTATACTGTCAGGTTAGGTTAAGAACTATTATTATTAAGCCATTCTTCTTCAGATTCATATATATCAAACATTTTATCTATACCGATCAGGGTAATAACGTCAATTATCTGCTCATTTGAAACCAGGATTATATTCTTTACCGGAGCTGTAAGGCGAAAGGTTTGAACGAGTATACTGATCATATAGCTGTCGATTAAGTTGACATCGAGGAGGTCAATAGCTACAGGGAGTCTTTTTTGCAGGTAAACATCTTTAATCTGCTGGCTCAAGCTGTCAATTAACTCGAAGAAACTGTGGGGCCCCGGTGATTCTGTTATATGGATTTTCACATATATGCAGTTGTTTTTTTCCGTTATACTGAATTCCATTTCAAAGTTCTCCTTCTGTTTTATGCTAGATTGAGTTCTGTTTGTGTCAACAGTTTTTCACAGAATGATTTTCGGTGGATAGGTGTAAGGCCGTACTCAAGGACACGTTTACGGTGTTCTTTTGTTGGATATCCCTTGTTGGTATTAAAACCGTATTGCGGGTATTTTTTATGATATTCCATCATCAGCCTGTCTCGTGTCACCTTTGCAATAATAGAGGCTGCAGCGATTGAGGCACTCCTGCAATCACCACCAATGATAGCGCACTGACATGCGTCCGGAAAATCGTTAATGGTTCTGTTTCCGTCGATTAAGGCCATTGACCATTGAGTGTTCGAATTGTCAAGGGCCCGTTTCATTGCACGAAGGGATGCCTGTAATATATTGATATCGTCTATTTCCTCAGTCGTCGCGTGCCCGACCGCCCATGAAACAGCCTGCGAAGTTATTTTATTGTAAAGGAGCTCCCGTTTTTCAGCAGAAAGTTTTTTAGAGTCGTTAATTCCTTCGATTGGATCGGATAAATCAAGCTGCACGGCCGCAGCAACAACCGGCCCGGCAAGGGGGCCCCGTCCGGCCTCATCTGTTCCAATAACAGAACAGTTACGTTCTTTTTCAATGGATATGTCGAAATTGTAGAGGTCTATATAATTATATTTTTCCAATAACTTTTCGCCCTTCTACCCTGATTGTACCCTGGGCAAATGCCTCAACGGCCCTCCAGTAGTTGGCGTGCTCAATCTTCAAAACCCTTTCTGCAAGTGTTTCCGCTGTATCGTCGTCTAAAACCTCAGCAGTTTCCTGAAGTATAATAGGCCCCCGGTCGTATTCCTCATCTACAAAATGAACCGTAATACCGCTTACCTTTGCGCCATAATCTAAAACTGCCTGGTGTACGCGTTTTCCATACATCCCCACACCGCCAAAAGATGGGAGAAGTGCAGGGTGAATATTAATAATACGGTTGTGATATTTTTGTATCATAGCCCTGGGAATCATTTTCATGTAGCCGGCCAGAACGATCAGGTCTATATTGCGGGATTCAAGTTCGCTCAGGAGTTTTTCCGTATACTCATTTTCATCTTCAAAATGACCCGGTGCAATATGCAGCGTCGGTATGGAATGGTTCCGTGCGCGTTCGAAAGCTTTGGCTTTGCTGTTATTGCCGATAAGCACCGCGAAGTTGACATGCAGTTTCCCTTCATCTTTTTTGTCAATTAATGCCTGAAAGTTACTGCCGCCGCCGGATGCAAAAACCGCCGCATTTGTTTCTTTCTCCATGTTTTATTAATATCCTTTCACATTATTGTTGTTTAACAGAAATGACTTCGCCTTTAAAGTTCAGTTTATACCAGAAGCCGCTCCATTTAACCGTATTGGTAAAAAGAGTATTAAATGTTCCAATCAGCATAGTGAATAGAGATAATTGCTGGAGTAATAGAAAACGGAGGAGCCTGGGATGCTTTCCCAGTAAAGGGTATAAAAAGGTTGTAGACATTGTGCCGAAGACGAAGATCAATGATGATATACCGCCCATTCCGATAAAGGTTCTGTGTGTTAAAGCGCTGGCGATAATAGAGATCGGGAGCCAGATTTGATAAAAGAGGCATGACGATACAAGCAAAATTGCTGTGACCCATGCTTTTTTCTGGTATGCTTTAAGAAACATCACCTGCCGCTCGAACCACCTGATGCTCTGCCTTATTGTCGGCAGGGTGTCATCGGTTGGGGTAATACAGGTTGATACCATTAATGATTTTTTTGTACTTTTCATAATAAGCTTTGACAGGCTCATATCGTCAACGACAGTCTGTGCCCAGTAATTCCTGACGCCAAGCTCATCAAAATCCTTCTTTTTCATGGACATAGATCCGCCCCAGAGGCCGGTATCGATAAAAAAGGATGCGGAACTGAACAGGACCAGCAGCATGGAATTCTGATAGGCGTTCGTCAGCTCGCCGGTTTTGCCTGTAGAGGAGTAGAGCCATCTGAATCCTGAAGTTACAGAAATATCAGGTTGTGAAAGCGGAAGTATGAGCTCTTTAAGCCAGTCCCCGGATAGTTTAATGTCTGAATCAGCAAATACATATACTTCAGGATCGTGGGCAATATCCACCGCGGCAATCATGTTGTGGTTTTTCTGGCTGCACGTAGTAGTAATGCCTGCTACTGTAAGAGAGGCCCGGGAATTTTTTTCAATAACTTTTTTTATTACTGGAACACAAGGGTCATTTTCGCTCTCAACTGTAAAAATTACCTCATAATCCTTGTAATCAAGCTCGAAAAATGATTGAATATTTTCCTCAAAGTTTTGCGGTATACCTTTGCAGGGTAGAATAATAGAACAGCGGGGCCGATATGAAGAGTCAAATTTCGGCCGGTATTTTTTTTCATACATGAAACGATGATAAAACACTGAAAAAAGCGTTGCCAGAAAAAGTCCTATTACAATAATTAACGATATTATCAAAAGGATAAACGTTATGATTGAATTACCTGATAGTACGTATAATGCCAATGCACCCACCTTCCGTCTGGAATTATCCCGGTTAAATTTCCCTGTCAAAAATACTATCTAGATGCTCTCATAGCAAAAAGGCCTATCTTTTTTTTGCCGAAGATATTGATGTCTTTCCCGTTTTAACCTGATTTCGGCCACCTTTTTTGGCTCGGTATAAGGCCTTATCCGCAGTATATATCACATCCATAATATTTTGAGATAATGCATCTCTGTGTGAGATACCGCAGGACACGGTAACGGTAAGCTTTTTTCTTTTTTTTATCGGTATTTTTGTTTCTTCAATTGAAGAGCGAAGATTTTCTACGGTAGATAAAATGTCCTTTGTTTTTTTATTTGGGAAAAATACAATTATCTCCTCTCCGCCATACCTGCATGCAATGCCGTCGGGAATCACTTCCCGCAGAATAATCTGCGCCACCAGGTACAGCACCTTATCGCCGGCCTGGTGTCCATAGGTGTCGTTAACTTTTTTAAAATGATCGATATCGATCATGGCAATAGCGAATGGCGGGATTGTTTTTACATTTGACTGCTCCTCAATAATTTTACTGCAGTAATTCCTGTTGTAAATCTGCAGGAGCGGATCATAGGATATGCGGTGCTCAATTCGGGAGAACCAGTGAATAATAATGCCGATTATCAGATAAAGTGTGACAAATACAAAAAATACGCTTTCAGCTTCAAACGCATACTGTTTATTGAATATTGCAGGTGTGAAGTATATTAAAAAGTACAGTAGTGCGCATCCCGAAAAAAGGCCTCCCAGATGAAACTCATCTTTTAACCTGAAAACGCTGACAAGAATTATGTCTATAAACCAGATAAATACGAGAAATGCGGTTACGTGAAAAAAGTCTTTCCGTACGAAATAATTTGTCCATTCAATGGTTAAAACATTGAATCGCGCCGACAGCAGCAGAGCACATTCGATAGCAACCAGTATATAGGTGATACGTTTTGTAATTCGATATTTTACATAGGAGGGAAGAAAAAGTATAATACTGAGATTAATAAAGATAAGAAGCAGAAGTAAAGTAATTGCATGCTCGTTTCGAGCGGGTATTCTGAAAAGAAGAAAATAGGCAATGCTGGTAATACCGGTCAGGTATCCGGCAAGGTATACTTTCAGATTGTGAACGCGTGGATATGAAAAATGTCCGATAAAAAAGGAAGCTAGTGAAAACAAGATTCCAAGAAAGGGAATAATTGTGTTATAGAGAATTTTATGTGATAATGGAGGGTACTGCAATACGATGTAAATACCAGTTAAGATAATGACAATTGATATTATGCTTATAACTATGCCCCATCTTTTTTTTTGTTTTGCCATGCTTTAAAATACATTAATTTTTTATTATTTTTTAGCTGAGAGCACTACTTTATGCAGGGCAATTGACAAAATATTAATTATTTATCGCTATGGCCGTTCTTTAAAATTCAGCTCCTTGATAATTTTGATTAGGTCTCGCATCTTCTGCGGGTTTTTTATACCGGGGCGGATTTCTACACTTTCAATAATATTTACCCCATAAGGCGCGACCTCCTCAACGATACCCCTGATTGTGGTGATACCTATCTGGCCTGAAAGGATTATGTTTTTTTTCAGGCTGTACGTGAGTTTAATTGCGTGTTTCTTTAATTTTTTATCTGATAAAGAGCCTTCCGTATTTTTTGCAGAGATATCTAAAAGAAATGCGGATACGTTATATTTG
>JAUXBV010000290.1 GCA_030619215.1 Fibrobacterota bacterium
AGAATTTACTCGTCAGGCTCATTTTCTGTATAAAGGGATAGCTTTTTGATAAATCCGTCAGGAACGGCGAAATAATATCCGCACAGAAGTGGCAGATTCCGGTTACGCCAAAGCCGATGGCCAGAATTACCATCAGGTCAGTAAGATCGGGTATCCTTGCCGACTGTTTCTGGAACTTTTCAACCTCCACCTTAATTTCATCAATAGCAGTAGTGTCCGCTTTAAAGAAGCGGTCGATTTTGTCAGCCATACCAACGCCGTAAAGCAAAACCGCCAACCATATACTTCCGATAAATACATCTATGGTAACCAGCGCTGAGAAGAGATAATCTGATACCTCAAAGACCTCTTTCATGGCAACCTGGTTGGCGCCTCCCCCTATCCATGTTGCTGCGATAGTGGTCATCCCGCGCCAGCTCGCCTCGGTTCCATGTCCGGCAAATATCTGCGGGAAAAAAGTATTTACTATAATAAATGTAAGCGGCCCGCCGATAACAATGCCGAATGTCCCGGTGAAAAACATTATCAATGCTTTGGGCCCGAGCTTCACTATCTTTTTAAGGTCGATGCTGATCGTTAATAAAACCAGGGATGCAGGCAGGAGGAACCTTGAAGAGACAAAATAGAGGCTTGAAGTTTTTGCAGAGATAATTCCCAGGGAATTGAAAAAAGAGGGAATAAAGTAGCAGAGAAGCAGGGCAGGGACGTATTTGTAAAATTTTTCAAAAGCCTTCATCTTCTGCGTTTTGAATATCACGGCAAGTATGAAAATTAAAATCCCGAGCACTACTGCATCATTAGTAAAAAGCGGTCCGCTGGACTCCATAATAAAATTCTGCTCCATTTGAATATGGGAAAAACTGTTTGGGGAAAATTGAATTGGAAAAAATATATAATGCAGGGGAGAGTAGTTTAATATCAAAAGCTTTTATGATTTGGGCGCGTGCTCTTAAGCTTTAGCAAAAGAGGGTTAAATTTAGGATTTTTTATTTTGCACCTGCAATGTCATGAATTTATTTATATGCTGTAAATCAAATAAAGCATACCGTATATTTAGTATGAGGGGTGAACCCATATACATACTTTTTTCATACAATAAATCCCCGTTACTATTATTATTTGAAATTTCCTTCTAAACCATGAGGTGAATGTATGACTCAAAAAAGAATTTCATACTCATTTCTTTTAGTAGTTTTTCTGCTGATTTCCGTAAAACTGAATGCTCAGCAAGCTTATAAAAAGCCGTTTAATGCGAATCCTGACCCTAATGGCGAGCCGTGGATTGTTGGAGGACTTCCTCCCATGACTCCAAAAATATTAGCGGAATTAATGGAAATCCCTGAGTTGGATCTATCTCACAGGGCAGTGCGGATCCCTTATAAATTGAATAATGCAGAACAAAAATATTTTCGCACTATTTTTAACCAGTCAGGAGGCTCCTGCTCCCAGGCTGCCGGTGTTTCCTATAACTTTACTTATGAAGTGAATTTCGAGAGAGGTACAACAGCTTCCGGTGATGCAAATCTGTTTCCGACACATTATACGTGGAATTTTTTAAACGGCGGTACTGGCAGCGGCTCATCATACGTAACCGGATATCAGATTATAAAAGAAAATGGTTGCCCTACCGTTCAAACATGGGGAGGGATTGCAGGCAGTGATACTAAATGGATGAGCGGTTATGACGACTATTACCCGGGCATGCAATACAGGGTTAAGTCCTATAACCGGATCGATATCAGTACTCCCGAAGGATTGGAAACGCTGAAACAATGGATGAACGATCATGGTGACGGATCAACAGTCGGCGGACTGGCAAATTTCGGCGTGGATTTTTCCGGCGCTTCAATGATAACGCTTCCATCAGGTACCGAAGAAGCAGGTAAAAAAGTAATCACCTCATGGGGCGATGGCGGGGGCCATTCAATGACCTTTGTCGGATACAATGACAGCATCCGGCATGACATAAATAACGATAATATATATACGAATGATGTTGACATTAACAGTGACGGTATCGTTGATATGAAAGACTGGGAAATCGGAGGTTTATATTTTGCCAACAGCCACGGCACCGGTTACGGCGACCAGGGATTTGCCTATATGATGTACAGGCTGTGCGCTATGGAGAGTGCAGACGGAGGCATTTACGGGGGTGGAGCCTATGTTATACGCGCGGCTATTGATCATAAAACAGCATTGACCTATAAAATATCCATGCGGCATGACTCACGGTCAAACATTAAGATATCTGCAGGTTTATCGAATAATCCGGATGATGAGGAACCGGAGGATGAATATCATTATCCTTTATTTAATAATCAGGGTGGCGATCATCCCATGCAGGGAAGCGGCGCAAGTGAGGAAATTGTAATCGGCCTTGACGTTTCCGGATTGAGGAATTTTATCAATGCGCAAAAGGCAAAATACTTCCTCATTATTGACTCACGCGGCGGCAACGGCACGGTTGAATCATTCTCTCTGCTGGATTATCGCGGCTCTGATGTGACTGAAACGGTCAGTGACCAAACCAATGTTGCGATAAATCAGGGGCGGACTCTTTTATCGTTAATCTATGAATCGGAAGTCATACCGCTGCTTATCACAACCGAAGAATTACCTGTCGCTGAAGTTGACAAGCCGTATACCTGTGAGCTCAAAGCTTCCGGCGGCACCGCTCCGTATAAATGGAGTGTTATGAAAACGGTATTTAATGAAGACTCTCTCTCAGCGTCCTTCCCTGCAATTACAGCAGAGGTCACTCTCAGCGACTCGGACGATGCGGCTATTGAACAGGATCTTGCTTTTTCATTTCCCTTTTATGGAGAGGAATATAGCAAAATCTATATATGCACCGATGGCCATATTCTTTTAAGTTCTGGTTTTCAGCGGGTCCGAACCAGACAAGCCCTTAAAAAAGTTAAATCTATTGCAGTGCTCGGTTGCGACCTGTTTTATGAGGCGGGTGATAAAATCTATTTCACCGGCGATCAGAGTAGCGCAACGATAAGGTGGAACACAAAGCATATGTATGGCGGTGTTGAAGTAAATCTGGATTTTGCAGCCAGGCTGTATCCCAACGGCGAAATAGAATACTATTACGCAAAAGATTTAACCGATGATATCACCCAGATGGTGATTGGCATTTCTGACGGAGCCGGCTCCTATCATATAGTAGATATAACAAACACAACAAACATCCCTGACGATCACGCATTTAAATTGTCTGCCGAAGGATTTCCTGCAGGAATGCAGATATCTGCAAACGGTATATTCAGCGGCACCCCTACTGAAGCTGATAAATCATGGAAGTTGATGTTTCTCCTCACTGATACCGATAGTATCTGTAAATCAAAAATGTTGACTTTTGCTACGATTGACAGCTCATCAATAGTTGACAACGAAAACAAACACTTCACTTTTAAAACCCATTCGCTCAAGCGGAGCGGCAAGAGTATTGTTTTTTCTTTCCAAATCCCCGAAGCAGGTATGGTAAAGCTGGAGATCTTCAATCTTGCAGGCCGGGAAGTTAAAACGTTCCAAAATATCTATAATAAAGCCGGCAATTATTCCACACGGTGGCATAATGGTACTTTTACTGCCGGTATGTACCTCTGCAAATTAACTTTGGGAAATCAGGCGGTTAAGAAGAAATTTATTTTATTAAAGAGATAGTGGCGTTATGTATTGGGAGTTAGTACGGTCCAATCCAAATGAAAGAATGTATTACACGTTGCTGCCGGTATTATTATCTTCCCACAAGGCCGGTCTTTTAAAACCATAGAGGTAAACACCGATTAAGCAGGGTATATAAGGGATTAACGAGAGAGTTGCCAAAGAGGCTTGAGACATTTCACTATCTATTATTTCATCAATGAATGCAGGCAGCGGTATAAAATAGTTATAACCGGTATTCCAGATAATACTTGCTATGATGAATGATTTCCAGAATTGCGGGGTAAATAATTTCCTTGACCAGCTGAATCCATATAAACCGATCATTGAAGTGATAAATAAAACAAGGTCAATTAGCTCCCACAGTCTCATTTCTTCATAACCCATGTATGACATGAAATAAATGATCAGCAGCAGGATAAAGTATATTTTCCAGCCGGTCAATTTTCACGCTTCCCTGAACAGGTTAATAGTTCGTTTATATTAATAAACATTGAATCTTTCTATGCTATAAACGGGCAGATACTGGATACTTAATGCTGGAAACTGGATATTAAAAAAGAACCCAAAGGGTATGTTTCTTTATCCAGAAAACAAAATTCCCGAAAAAAGCTCGGGACCCTGCCGGCATCTTTCCAAAACAGCTAAAGCTTTCGTTTTTCTAACACTTGTCATTGTGCGAAAGAACGCGCAAAATTCGGGTATTAACTAGTATGCCAAATGCGCCTTCCCAACAGCGTTAAGGCCTTCAGTCTTGGCCTGGATTACATATACCCCTGCAGGGACTTTTCTACCATTATTGTCAGTGCAATTCCACAGAACAGATTGTTTATTATCAGTAAACTTTGTTTTGATTCTTTTAACCTGTCTGCCGGTTATACTGTAAATATTGATGACCGCATCATTGTATGTTTTATTGAATCGGATTGAAATTTTAACAAGGTTCCTGGAAACAGGCTGAATCACAAGGCCGTTGCTGCTTTGGTTTAAATCCGGATTTACTATGATAGAGGTGCTGTCCTTTGTTTTGAGGCTGTCATGGGGTGAGAAGTAATCCGGCTTGAGATTGGAGCTGACCTTCCAGAATAATTCTTTTTCAATAACATCGGTAGGAAATAGAAAATTGGTATCTGATACGGATTCGGTTACAACAGGTGAAATAAAATCAGATGAATAATTAATTTTTATTTCATAGGAGGCGGCTCCAGTAACAGGTTTCCACTTGAATGCCGGCCTGTAGGTGTCTACTGTAGCACCGTCAAATCTATAAAGCTCAGGTATGGAATCTGAAAGTATGAGCACGCTGTCGGTTACGGAATAGTTCTGGCTGATATCTGCTTTTACACGCCAGTAAATAGTACCTGTAGGCAAGTCCTCAAGAGGTGCATATATAGTATCTGAAACAGGATTTGAGCTTATAATATCAGTAAAGGTTTTATCTAAACTCAGGTCAATAGTGTAACCGGATACATTTTCAATTTGGTACCACCGAAAAGACGGCCTTTTATTATATACGTAGTGGGGAACATGCGATATGGGCACCGGCACATTAGGATCAAGTATGCTAAATGATGAAATCTCTGAAGTCATTTCTGAACCTATAGTTACTTTCCAGTAAATTCTGCTTATCGGAAGGCCAAAACCAGTTTGGTATGATGTATCTGTAACTGACTGGTTCAATAAAGGGCTGCTAAATTCGTCTGTTGTGTCA
>JAUXBV010000574.1 GCA_030619215.1 Fibrobacterota bacterium
CAACATACTATGTTACCACGTCAGGAACATCAACGGGAAGCGGAACACTTACCAGTCCATGGAATATTGCCGGGGCAAATTCATCTTTGCAAAAGGGAGATACTGTCTGCATTCGCACCGGTACCTATGAAGAAATAATAGAGCCTGCATATTCAGGAGTGGCTGGAAAGCCAATTGTCTATACTAATTACTTTGATGAAAACCCAAAGATAGTGGGTATTTCGGCAACTGATCCTGTTGTCAAGATTAGAACTTCATTTATTGTTATTAAAGGGCTTCACCTTTATCATGAAATTAGAACAGGGACCAGTACTATTATAGATATTCGGTATGCGGACGCACACCATAATGAAATTCTGAATTGTAACATAGTTAGCCCGGCAAAACTTCCTCAAAAGGATACGGAACGAACCTACATAGAAACCGGAATAGCAATTTACCGTGCTGATCATAATCTTGTGCAGGGAAATAAAATTCAGAATATGACTAAAATCGGTATCCATTTAACCAAAGGTGCCAGATTTAATAAAATTATTGATAACCGTATCATTGATATTTATCAGGATTGTGTCCACAATGGTAGCGGCCTGGGAGTACTTGTGGGGACACTGGTCGAGAATAATATTCTGGGCGGGAGCATTCGTTCTGATGGAGTACAATTCAATGGTAATTATGATTCTCCGGATCTTCCAAATGATGTTTCCAATCGTGGTATTATTATCCGCAATAATGTTATTTACAACTGCGCTGAAAATGGTATTGATCTTAAGGGGACCTCAAATATAGTTGTGGAGGGTAATACGATATATGGCTGCCCCGGTGACAATGACGGGCTCTGTAAAATTAATAACTATTCACATGACTATCCGGATAGATTCGGCGGTCTGGGTGGAGTTATGCATGGAGCAGGTGCGAGGAGTAAAGATGTGATTATAAGAAATAATACTATCTATGACAATAATGGCGGAATACAGATGTTTGAAGGGTGGAAAAATTATAACAATACTATTGTAAATAATGCACATGATTACACCGGCCCCAACACTGAATATGTAGAAGAACGAAAGCCGCAATTTCCCGGTATAATAGCAACTGCAGCGTCCGGCTCGGTAATTAAAAATAATATTATCGGTGATCATCCGGTTGCAGAGGTGCAAGCGGGTGGAGCTGTTAATATTGACTATAATCTCTATTTCAATACCTGGCGTGATGTTAAATTAGTTCATTTCAAAGACAAGCATGATTGGGATACTCTCTCTCTGGATCAATGGAAAAATATTGTAAAAGGTGAAGAGCATAGTAAGGTTGCCGATCCACAGTTTGTCAATGTTCCTTCAAGACCCGTAGGCGAACAGACCAAATTTGATTTTGCAATAAAATCGGGCTCCCCCTGTGTCGATGCAGGTGATTTTTTAACGACTACTATAGATGCTAGTTCCGGTACTGAAATCAAGGTAAAAGATGCGGGGTATTTTTATAATGGCTACGGAATTACTTACGGTGATTTGATACAATTTGAAGGTGAAACTCAGAGAGCGAGAGTACTTGAAGTGGATTATGCCAATAATATCCTGACTGTTGATAAATCATTTAACTGGAAAGAAGGTTGTGGAATTGGTTTGGCCTATAATGGAACAGCTCCTGATATCGGAGCTTATGAAAGTGGGAGTTCAGTCGGTATTTTTTTTGTTGATGATATAGATAAAAAAGGATTGTCAGTTAACTCCAATCTTTCAATATCGTCAGGTTTGCATAATCGTTCCATAGTAATTTCTTATAACTTGACAATAGCCAAATTGGTAACTGTCTCTATTTATGACATTAACGGTCGACTTGTAAACCAAATGTTTTCAGGGTATCAGCAACAGGGCAGTCATAACGTTGCCTGGAATGTGAAAAAGAGTCTTGCGAGTGGTCTCTATTTGGTGAGAGTCAGGATGGGCGATAAAAAAGTTGTTTGTAAAATAAATTTAATAAGGTGAGAGGCAATTGTAAAAGTCATTAAAAGGATAAAAATATGAGAAATTCTATTCAATGGATACTTGTTTTAGCCGGTGGGTTCTGTTTTATTGTCAATGCATATCATGCATGGGATTACCTGCCGGCGGACAATGAAATCAGCGGTTGGACAAGAGACACCACCGAAAAGTACAAAATATGGAGTGATGATTCTCTGTATGGCTTTATTGACGGTGGCGCTGATGTCTATTTGGATAAAGGATTCAGGGAAGGCACGATTATGTCATATACCAGGGATGACATTGAAATCTCCGTCAATATTTACGATCAGACCCTTCCTGATTCGGCAAAGGCATTATATCACGAATTGAGTCAGGAGTGCGTGGAGGATATCGCCTCTCTTGGTGATTCAGCATGTATAGAAATCGCACTTTTCAGCAGTTGTCTCAAGGTCATTTATAACAACTTTTATATTTTTATCGAAAGCCTTCCTAATGACAGCCTGTCACTTGGTGTTGATTTCGCAAGCACTATAATCCGGAAGATTGATAATCCGATTCAAATCGGACATGTTTCTCCTTTTTCTAATAATGTTGGGACGCCCATCCGGGCTATAATGATACCCGGTGTGGATATGGTTAAAATTCTGTATAACGGAAAAGATCAAAGGGTATG
>JAUXBV010000100.1 GCA_030619215.1 Fibrobacterota bacterium
TAGGTCTGATTTATCTACGAAAAAAAGTAGATAATTCAGACATAGAATCTAAAGCAAGGCCTTTTATAATAAAGCAAGAAAACATATTTAATAACCATAAACATGGAAATAGTATGACACGTCTTATTTTTATAATCACATTTATTGCCAATATACTACTGATAATTATCTCGCTTATCATACTCCCTTCACGCGTGGCAATTCACTTCGGGCTTTACGGAATGCCGGACAATTGGGCGCCCAACTACATTCATATACTGTTTACGCTCGGCCTCGATACCCTTCTCTTCTGTGCGATGTATTATTAGCCGCGGCTTATTTTTATCTTTCCCAGGCGCTGGATCAATATATCAAACAAGGACTACTGGCTGACAGAGGAGAATATACCCCGAACCAGGTCTTTGGTCTCGTCACTCATGTGGGAATTCGGTATTGCACTGTTTCTTTTCCTCTTTATCGCAGGCCTGTTCACCATTCATGCAAACCTTTCAGTACCCGTAAAACTGAACGATAAACTCTTTTTGTTTGCTTTCATTCTCTTCATGGTTTATACTGCTTATTGGTGCATTAAGTTCTTTCGGGCATTCAAGATTCCAAAGGACACCAATAGCGCAAATAGGCAGCATGCGAACAATGAATAATAAATTTCAAGTTCATCATTATTTCGACCCCTTTTAGCTATGGCAAACAAATATTTCTACATAGGCTACGGCATGGCAACTGTTCTTTTAATGGGAGCATTTTATCTCTATATGCAATCAACCGAGCCGCCTGATCAACCAGCCATGATGAATGGTGGAACACACTTTGACAACGGCTTCAATCAAAGAATGTATGATGCTCTTATACAGATTGCAGATACCATGACAGAGCCGAAACCCGGGGAATGGCTTTATGAGATGGGTGAAAAAGGCCAAACGTACGAGGATTTTGTCAAGGGCCGGTGGGAACGGCCAGACTCAAAATATCGAATAATCTATCTGCAGCCATTGGGCAATTTTTCAGGAAACAACTGCCCTGATGTGAAACTCCTGCAGCAATTTGCACAGTCCTATTTCATGATGCCGGTAACGGTACTGCCGGTAATTGATGTTGACACACTCAACATTACCTCACGGAAAAATCCATCTACTTTTAATAAGCAGCTCCTCACAACAGACATTCTCGATTATCTCGGGCTGCAGTTTCCTTCTGACGCATACTGCCTGGCAGCTATCACAATACAGGATCTCTACCCTGAACCCTCCTGGAATTTCGTATTCGGCCAGGCCAGCCTTATCAGGCATGTCGGCGTATTCAGTTTTGCCCGCTACGATCCTGCATTTCTCGGACAGCAGCACAACCTCTCCCCCACCGAGTTGAATAAACTCATCCTGAAAAGAAGCTGCAAGGTCCTTTCCCATGAAATCGGCCACATGTTCGGATTTTATCACTGCATTTACTATCGCTGCGGTATGAACGGATCAAATCATTTACAGGAGAGCGATTCTAAACCGATATATCTCTGTCCGGTATGCCTAAGCAAACTGCGTTACAGTATCGGTTTCGACGTAAAAGAACGATATGAAAGATTGCGAAAGTTTTATCGCTCTGTCGGATTCGAAGATTATGTAGAAGAAATTGATAAACGTTTAAAAGCTATTGGTGATTCTGCTTCAAATGATATTTCAATGAAATGAATATAAGTTATGTGGTACTGTCCCTATCAAAAGCTAAATTTTACAGATGACGCATAAATTATTTCATAACCTTCTCATTATATTCTTCTTTATTTTAAGTAATTTTTCATGTATTTGGGTAAGGGCAGCATTTAGTCATAGATACTTTCAAAAATATTCATTAAAAGAAAAACCTGATGAATCAAATGGTTACATAACATGGCTAGACGTAAATGATACAATTTTATTTAATAAAAGTAATTTTTTAAAAAACGCCTATTTGGCAGATAGCTTTTTTGTAAGAACTTTTGATAGTAGTACAACATTGGTAACATCTACAGCAAATTATCGCAATTTACTTAACGAATTTTCAAATGGTGAAGAAACTTACATAGTATCCTATCGAACCTTTATTGATATGTGCTGTGACGCGTATGGAGAAATGACTTATTATGCTCTTTTTAATATTCTTAATAAGGATATTAATTTGAAAAAATCAATAATTTCAGTATCCGGTGGCCAGATTCCTAACAAGATTTGGTATCTAAAAAAAGGGAAAATTACTAATGGAAAAATATATGCAGAAATTATTGAAGATGATACACTTTCAAACAATAAACTTGAAGAAATCATAATTAATTTTCAAAATGACACAACTGAATCACTTCAAGAATATCATAAAAGAATTGAAGAATATAAGAATATTGTAAGAAAATATTATAGATGGGATAAGAAATAACACCGCGTGCTATGAAAAAAGAATGCTAACCGACAATAGCCAACGACTGATGATAAGCAAAATAAATTAGAGTACTTTTAACAAAGGGACAGTGAATTACACTGTCCCCCGGTGAATCGAGACTTGAATATTATATTTTTTTTTACCAGCAGGGGGCAATGCAATTCACCTATTATATAAAAAATGACCACACCTCACTAATCGTATGTATTAAATCTTATTGCTATAGTGGCAACTCCACTTTCTCCATCACCTTCCCAACCGGATACACATTGTATTTCTCATCATAATAGGGTGTGCGCTTATAGAAGAAATACAAACGCTCGCGTTGACTGGCTGCAAATGCCGTATCTGAAGCCAGTTTCTCTTCAAACTCCTTTTTCAATTCTTCATCTTCTGCCAGCATCTCACGGGCCATATCTTCCATAACATAGTATTCGGAGTACTCTGTCCTTTGAAAAATCCCGTCAAAGAACCCCCATGCGACAAAGGAATCCGGCCCTTTCGGCTCAAGAAGGTGGGCAATTACCCGGTTGGTCCGCTGGTTCATTATAATTACCCTGGTTTCTTCCAGGTAGGTTCGTTCTTCGGTTATGGAAGTTTGCTCAAACTCGACTATATGGCGGCCTTCATAGGGCTTTTCCTTCCATGAGGGATTTGAAAAACGGTAGGAATTGACATTTAAGGTAACCTGTTCTTTTAATCGATGTACCTTAATCCCGTGCAATTGTAGAATGTCAATCACATCATGCCATTCCGGCGGTACCAGATATGCGTAAGGCAGTGTGGCAGTTTCGGAAGATTTGACCGTATTGAAAAAGGATAATTTGTAATTCTTAGGCTTTTTATTATATCTAATCCAATCTCCGCCCGATATTTCACTCTTTTCAATATGAAAATCAACTCCCTTGAAATCAATGACGGTACTGTCTTCTGTTAACTCATATTTCAGGGAAAACCCGGAACCTGCCAATGTCTCTTCTGTCAGGCGATCTCCCTCCCTTACCACCTGCCGAAGCGAACTACCCTCGTCAGCCGCAATTTGAAGCAGGTGTTTCAGCAGCTCGTAGTTTGAAGTAACACGAGGCTTGTAGCTCTTTAACATGTGAGTCTCAATCAACAAAAACGGCCGGTTCTGTACGACTCCGTAACCTGTTGAATACCGCGGCCCCCATGCGAATCCGTTAAGTCCTTTTGTAATATTATGCCACTCTTTCGGGCTTACATAGGGAATCATCGGGTAACCTGATTTAACCATGTTCTCTTCCAGATACGGTATGAGTAAGTCAACGGTCCATTTGCGCACCGGCTCAGCCATATTTTTATGGGTTTCCAGGGAATAGGTCATAACATACTGGTAATCAGCGCCGTTGGTGGTATGGCAATCAGCCAGCAGGTCAGGAAGCCATGCATTGAAAAGCTTTATCCATGCACGCATTTCAGGTGTGTCTGCCTTAAGGAAGTCACGATTCAGATTCAGGTTTGTTGCTGTTGTACGCCACCCCATTTCTTTAGGGCCGTTCTGGTTGATTCTGCCGTATGGGCCAAACCGTTCGTGCCCGTCAACATTAAATATTGGAATAAACAGAATTGTTACATTGTTTAGAATATCCGGATATTTCTGGTGTATAGCAATATCCCGTATCAGCATCAAGCCGGCATCTTTTCCCTCGCTCTCCCCGGGATGTATACAGGCTTCAATTAACACTACCGTTTTTTCCCTGCTTTTGTAGTCGGGAGGACTGAATTTGCGATCTTTGTTAACAATAAGGAGAGGCAGTTTTCTCCCCTGCGGACTTACACCAAAGTCCGTGACCTTTACCCAGGGAGATGCCTGGCCAAGCTGATTGCAGTAAGCCATGGTTTCAGCATAACGAGGCGTTTCCAGACAGCCGGATTTTTCATAAAAGGTTTCCCAATCCTGCATCTTCTCGGTGCAAGACAGGCTTATGAAAGCTATTAATACAAATTGCCGGCAGATGCTTCCCATCTGTAAAACATTACTACATTTATTTCGCATATTCACCCCAATTATTATAAGAAATCCCAATAGTTTAAATTAAGATATAACATGGATGTTTAAATGCTGTAGGGAAATAGCAAAATAAGCATAACCAAAAGAACAGTAAATAGATAAACAAGATAAATAACGAATGTATATACACCTGTGTGATCAAATATTAGTTTATTTACAAAGTAAACTAAATGACAGTTATGAGATTTATATTTGACATATTTTTACAGTTTAATTTCTTTAGTATATCGTATGGCGGGAATTATATTAATAAAAACACTTTACAGTTAATATAAAGTGTTAAAAAAACAACTACTTAATTAAAAGTTTTTTTAGTTAAATAAAATTTGTTATTGCAATAATAAAAATCATTACGTCCTTCATAATGGATGAACGTTATCTTCAAATACAGATACATACCTTAACTGTAGCGATTCTCCCCATAATGAAGTAACCCGCTTTCTTCTTTCATGAGGTAGGGTATTTCTATTATTGCGATATAACCGTAATTTCTGCTTCTGGTTGACAGAAGTGTAATCTTATTAATCTATTTCTGGAGTTTTGTATGCCTAAAAAGCTATATGTTGGTAATCTTCCTTTCAGCGCTACGGAAGATTCTGTAAGGGAGTTGTTTTCGCAGTACGGTGAGATTGTTTCGGTCAGAATAATTACTGATCAGGCTACGGGGAGGTCAAGAGGATTTTGCTTTGTTGAGATGGAAAATGCAGACAGGGCTATAGCAGAGCTAAACGAAACTGAATTTGAGGGACGGTCTCTTAAAGTAAACGAAGCACACGAACGCAAACAAAGGCAAGGCGGCGGTGGCGGCGGTGGCGGCGGCTTTAAGAGGGATAATAAACGGCGGGATTCCAGATTTGGAAGTCAAAGAGGCAGGCGGTATTAATTAGTATAATCCACTCTCGTTACATACTCTATGGTACCAGCAAGTTTTTATAAACCTCTTTAAAGACATTTTTAGGGTATCAACTAGTTCAGGTATAATTTTTGAGCCGTTTCCGGCGCATACGAACGTTATTGTATCGCCAGTTGCGGTTTTAGAGGTTATCTTTATCCACAATTAAGGAGTTTCATAATGAGTAAAGCACAATTGGGCGATACGGTAAAGGTAATGTACATCGGTTCACTGAATGACGGTACGGTATTTGACCAATCAAAAAAAGACGCCCCCATTCAGTTTACACTTGGCAAGCAGCAGTTGTTACCGGGTTTTGAGCTGTCGATTATTGACATGGAGGTTGGAGAAACAAAGAAAATTACCATTCCGGCAAAAGAGGCATACGGTGAACACCAGGAAGACAGCGTTGTTGAGGTCACCAGAAGCAGACTCCCTGATAACCTGGAGCCACAGATCGGGCAGCGTTTGGAAGTACAGGACAAAGATGACAACCCGCTTACTGTTACCATTACAAACCTTACGAAAAACACGGTAACGCTTGATGCAAATCATCAATTGGCCGGTAAAGACCTTACATTTGAAATCACTTTAACTGAAATCGTTAACTAGCAACTGATCTTTTTATTACAAACGGCAAATTCTTTTATCGCACTATTCAAAAAAGGAGAACTTAGTGAACTCGTATTTTAAAATTATAATGCTCTTATCAGTCTTTGCGCTTCAATATTCCTGCAGTTCCCAGAATGAAGGAAGTAAAAAGGATTCAAAACCGGACATGTCCACAGAGACCGCGAAATTCAGTTATGCAATAGGGCTTGAAATCGGAGCGTCACTGAAAAATATTAACGAAGATGCAGAACTTGACCTTGATATATTAGTCCGTGGCATTGAAGATCATCTTAATGATAAAGAACCGCTGGTCTCTCAGGAAGAAGCAGACGAGGTTAAAAAAGCAGTGTTTACCAACCTTCAATCGGTGCAGGCAGAAAAAAAGAAAGGAGCGGCAGATAAAAACATTAAAGACGAAGAAGAGTTCCTTTTGAAAAACAAAACGAAACAGGATGTTACCACTACTGAAAGCGGCCTGCAATATAAAATCCTACGCGAAGGAACCGGCAGCTCACCAAGTGCAACTGATAAAGTCTCTGTAAATTACAAAGGCTCCTTGCTTGACGGCACTGAATTCGACAGCTCGTACAAACGCGGCCAGCCGTCAACATTTAATGTAAACCAGGTGATCAAGGGCTGGTCTGAAGGCTTGCAGCTTATGAAAGTGGGCGGTAAATACAAGCTGTACATCCCTTCAAAGCTGGGTTACGGAGAGCGCGGAGCCGGTGATAAAATCGGCCCCAATGCAATGCTTATCTTTGAAGTGGAGCTTATGAGTATCGAGAAGTAGAAACAATAATTAGTTTTACATATCTTTGCATATTTCTAAATATTTACAGCGTTTACCCGTTGTTTTTTTTCACTCCTCATTTATTTCTTTCCTACAGGGGCAAGTTTCCCTATTTTTTTTCAATATAGAAAAAAGACGTTAATAAAATCAAAATAATACTTTTTTTGCAATTTACATTTTAATAACTATTTAATTATATTACTGTTATGAGTAAATTTTAGAGTTCTGATCACTAACTATAATTAAGGAAATTATGGATAAAAAAATTGGCAAGACTAATATCAAGTTTGGATGGTGTTGGTTATTTATTGGAATTCTGGAAGCGATGTGGATAGGTCTGTTTGCATTTCAAGAAGACTGGTTAGGTGGCTATACCAGCTTGGCAAGAAGATTCCTCAGACTCTCCCACATAGCTTTTATTGCTTTGTCGCTCACAAATATTCTTTATGGATTATATATTGATTCTATTAATTTACCGCAGAAGGCTAAAAAAACAGGCTCATATACGATGATAATTGCTGCTGTTTTTATGCCCTCTCTGTGTTTGCTCTCTATAGTCAATACGTTGTTTCAAAGTTTCTTCTTCATTCCGGCGGTATCATTTGCAGTAGCAATTTTTATAATGGCTTTGGGTCAACTTAAAAGAGATCAATAATGAAAATTGCACTTATTTCACCAAAAGCGCCTTTTTTAAGCAGTAATCCTGAATTTCAAAGCTTTTTTACCCAATCACCCCAGATGGAGTTCTACCGGCAATATTGGTCTGGATTAGGATCAGGCCTCCTTGTTTTAGGTGCATTGACACCAGACGATGTTAAGGTCGAATTATTTGATGAAAACATTGAACATATTGATTTTAGCGGCGAATATGACCTGGTTGCAATTTCAATGATGACTCAACAGGCTTCCCGGGGTTATGATATTGCCAGAAAATTTCGTGAACGCAAAAGTAAAGTTGTACTGGGTGGAATTCACCCGACGGTTCTTCCTGAAGAAGCAAAACAGTATGCTGATAGTATTGTTGTTGGCGAAGCTGAAAATGTGTGGGAGGAATTATTAAATGATTTTCATCATAATCGATTACGTCAGGTGTATACTTCACATCAGGAAGTTGATCTTCGCAAATCCCCTATCCCCCGATATGAATTATTAGAAAATAAATCGTACAAAATGGTTTGGGTTCAAGCTACGCGTGGATGCCCTCATGATTGTAAATTCTGCTGTGCCTCGAAAGTTTATGGTAATAAGTATCGCCATAAATCAACCGGTCAGGTTATTGAGGAGATTAAAAAAATAAATGAAATAGAACGGCATGCCCTTATCGGCTTTGCGGATGATAATTTATTTTGTGATAGAAAATATTCCCAAGAGTTACTAAAGCAGGTGTCCAATCTGAAAATACGATGGATCGGACAATCAGATATAAGGATTTCGAATGATAAACACTTGCTTAAACACATTAAAAAAAGTGGGTGTGTTGCTCTGCTGATAGGGTTGGAAAGCCTATGTGAGGAAAATCTAAGAGGTCTTGATTCGTCAGATTGGAAGTTGAACCAATCAAAAAACTATGCCGAGAGTATTCAGATTATCCAAAGTATTGGAATAGGAGCTATTGGTACATTTATCGTTGGCTTCGACCATGATGAAAGCACGGTTTTTGATGAGTTGGCTGAATTTATTATAGATAATCGTTTAGTGGGAGCACAAATTGCTGCACTAACACCTTTTCCTCGCACGAAGATTAGAGAACAGTTTTTAGAGGAAGGAAAAATAATGGATACTCCCTGGAGTAATTATACCCTCTATAATGTAAACATTAAGCCAAAACGAATGAATGTACAGGAGCTGGAACGAGGAATCCTATATACATTTAAGAGGGTATATTCTGAGAAAGTTGCACGTGAAAAAACAAAATATTTTAAAAATATCTTTTCTCAACTAGTTAAATAATATTATCACACAATGGAGAATACGTTGAAAGTTGGATTAATGGCATTAAGTGGTGTAAGAGTACGAAATGAAAAACTCGCAAAGCTGGGAGTTACCTTACCTCAGTTTGTATCGCGTGGTAA
>JAUXBV010000376.1 GCA_030619215.1 Fibrobacterota bacterium
GACTTCATAGAACCTTGTTTGACCTTTTCCACCATGAAAAACTCCTTTCAAAAAATTGATTGTTATTTTGGCAATTTCATTTTAAAAACCTTTTTTTCATTATTCTGAATAAATCAGGTACGATAGTTCCAATAAACCAGTCAGTATTGGAACGTTAATCACTGCCACATTATTAGGCGCCAAAACCTGCATTGACGTTAAATTAAGAATACCCCGTATTCCCGCAATTACCAATAAATCAACTATGTTTTGAGCCAATGATTCCGATACTGCCACTATCCCGATATCTACCTTTTTATCCCACACGACGTGAGGTATTCTATTTAGGTTCTGCACATCGAAGCAACCAACCCTCTCACCTATATTAAAGGGGTTATGATCGAAGACGCCGCATATCTCAAACCTATTATCAAATAATTTTTCATGCTTAATTAACAGGTTACTCAGCTCTCCCGTACCAATGATTACTACTTTGAAAGCGTTACCTCCCGTGAAGTTTTTTTTAAGGGCTCTTAATAATTCCCTGGTTTTATATCCACGATTCGGCACTCCTGAGATATTCTTCAAATGTGCGATATCTTGACGAACTGTAACACTTGTCAATGAGAAGTCGTCCGCTATTTGATCCGAGTAAACCCATTCTTTATTCCTATCTTTAAGCAACTGTAAATAAGTAAAATATCTTGACAATCGCCTAACCGCAGGTAATGGAATAGAATTTATTTCTTTAGTCATACTTAGCTCTTTGTTCTTTTTGTTTATTATTAAAGTGTAACGAATTCACTTCCCAGCTTCTTACAAATTTCATATAACAGGCTATCAGGGGTTATTGGTTTTTCCAAGACGGTATCAACAGGCAGCCACCTGGATTTTAAATCTTTATTTTCCCACTCAAATCCCAGTTTATTGCTTATTCCTGTTACAATAATAATCGGTATTCCTGTTGTATCACCATAACTATGCAGCTCACGGGCAATAGTAAATCCATCCGTTATTGACTCCATCATTATATCCAAAACAATAATATCAGGGGCCACCTTCTTTACCTTATCCATACACTCCCCGGCATAATATGCTGCGAATACATCAAAACCATGTTTTTTTAGTAATGATCTGTTGATCTCAATAAAATCCCCGTCATCATCAACCAATAATACTCTTTTTTTATTATTAGGAACCATTAATAAACCCTTTCAATTATCAAAACTATTTTATCGCTATATATTATTAATTCTTACTAGTTAGTATATGATGACTTTAATAAATTGCAATATATATGCCATACACAAAAAATATTCATAACTAATTTATTTAATGTAAGTTACAAAGATTACTGATAATTTAATCGTAATTATAATGTTACGTAATAGTAACCAAAAAAGGACAAAACTTTATAACCCTATTGTAATTATTTTAACTATAAGGAGTTAAACATTGTTACAATATTGTAACAAGTGTTACTTTTAATAGACTCTGCAAATTCCTTCTTATTAAAATTTAATTTTTTATCAAGTCTACCAAAGGTAACATTGGTTACTTTAACGTAACAACCCCATAAATTGTTATGTTTGTTTCAGTTATATTGAATCGATACTATCTATCCTTCCTATTGGTTACCGATATGTAACATGGGCTTGTTCTTCCCCTCATTTTATTACCTGTATAACTCTTTAAAATTAAATAAGTTAAATATCATTTACCCAACATGGCATGGGACTTGCAACTCTTAGAATATTAGAAAGGAATTGCTTATTATTCTTTCATTGCCTCATTATCATCTTAGAGAGAATCGGCTTGTTCGACATACCTGGTTCAAGCCGGTTAACTCGTTTTAAAATTAACAAAATACGAAAAGTACAAGGTTTAACGGAGGTGTAAAAGTATATGAATATCATTGTATGCGCAAAACTCGCTGCCGACGTATCTGAAATTACCATTGACCCAGCTACCGGGAAACCGGTACTTCAGGGTGTTCCGAAGATAATCTCGGATATTGATAAAAGTGCGGTTGAAGAAGCAATAAGGATCAGGGAAAAATGCGGTGGAAAAGTAACAACCGTTACCATAGGTCCGCCTGAAGCAAAAGAGAAAATAAAGCCGCTTCTTGCCATGGGCGCTGATGAAGCGGTGCTTATCTCCAAACCAGAGAAAGAGGATTACTCCATAGTGGCGAAACTCCTGTCTGAAGCTATTAAAAAGGTCGGTAATTATGACATTATCTTATGCGGTGAAGCCTCCATTGATCTCTTCTCAGGCCAGGTCGGACCGCAGATAGCGGGATACCTTAATATTCCCCAGGTCACCTATGCCCAGGTAATTATTGCTGAAGAAAAAAAAGTGATAGTTGAAAGAAACCTCAGCGATAAAGTAGTTGTAATTGAGTCAACTTTTCCTGTGCTTATTTCAGTAACAAAGGAGATAAATAAACCTAGACTGCCAAACCTTATGCAGATCATGCAGTCTGCTAAAAAACCGATACATGAGTGGTCAATCGAATCTCTCGGCATCGGTGAACTAAGTCCGAAGGTTGAGGTGGTTGGTATTGACGGTGTTCCTACGGAACGAAAAAACATAATTCTTGAAGGTGAAGTCGAAGAAACCGCGACAGAGCTCGCCGAGACACTTGCAAAAGAGGGGATTTTTTAATTAAGAGGAGTGGTTATGATACTGATATATTCGGATAATAAAAATAATTCTTTGGAGCTTCTCGGTAAAGGCAGGAAGCTTGCGGATCAGGTAAAGAACCGGGTTCTGGCAGTTATAATAGGGAACGCTGGGGAGCCTGAAGCGAAAGAGCTTATTGCCTTTGGTGCTGATACGGTAGTGATTGCAGAAACGGACATGGAGCATTTCAAAGCTGAGGAATATGCCGACATTCTCCAGAGCATTATTAATGAATACAACTGCGAAACGGTCATGATAGGTTCGAATAAAAACGGGAAGGAGCTTGCGCCAAGGCTGGCAGCCAGGATGGAAACAGGGTGTGTGACTGACTGTATTAATGTATCCCTGGAAGGCGAAAAACTGACTGTAGAGCGGATCGTATTCAGCGGAGCTGCTATATCCAGACAGCAATTTGCCTCGGACATACAAATACTTACTATTCCCCCAAAGGCATTCTATCCTCCGCCTAAGGATGAAGCGAGAACCGGCGAGGTTATTAAAAAGAGTTACCAGCCCAATTCATACGCATCGAAAGTTTTAAGAGTGCAGGAGATGAAATCCGGGGATGTGAATGTTGAAGATGCGGAGATTATAGTCTCATGCGGACGTGGACTTAAGAAAAAAGAGGACATCAGGCTGCTTGAAGAGCTTGCCGAGACACTCCGGGGCAATACCATAGGCTGCTCCCGCCCCATAGCTGCCGACCTTAAGTGGCTTTCAGAGGATCACTGGATCGGGCTTTCCGGGCATAAAGTTAAGCCGAAACTGTACATTGCATGCGGCATTTCCGGCCAGATTCAGCATATTGCAGGAATGCGCGACTCTGCCATTATAGTAGCAATAAATAGAGATTCCGAGGCGCCGATATTCAAATCCGCAGACTATGGCATCGTGGGTGACCTGTATACTGTGGTTCCGGCGTTGACCAAAGCGATAAAAGAAGAGATGAGTAGCTGAAACGTGTTGGAGGAAAAGAATGAGCGTAAGCGACCTGACATCAATGGCGGAGGCACAGGCGGAATTAAGGCGGGAAATCAACGAGAGGTTGAAAAAACTTCAGGATGACGCCTCTGATTACTGCTTTCAATGTGCAAAGTGCACATCGGGGTGCGAGGCGCATAAACTGCTTGAGCTTGAACCGCATAAAATCGTTGCACTGCTTAAGAGAGGCCTGATCGATGAGCTCGTAAACTCCGACATCATCTGGACCTGTATGGGTTGCTTGAAATGCAAGGAGAGATGCCCCCAGAAGGTAGCGCCGGTTGACATTCTCTTTGCCCTGAAGAATAAGGCTGTTGCCGACGGCAAACAGGTTCCCGGAAAATATACGGAAATATTGCAATCAATACTTTCCATAGGTCTCCTGCAGGATGTTCAGGAAGTGCCGACAAACAGCGGCGAATCTAAAAATCGTAAGGATTTTGACCTTCCTACCATAGCGAAACCAGCCGACATGACCAATCTCCAAACGACACTCTCCATCATGGCAGTTGAGAAGGTATAGCATGAAGAAAATCGCTTTTTATCCCGGGTGTCTCATACAAACCGAACAGTATGCATACGAGCTGTCTATAAGGAATACTCTCCCTCTCCTTGATGTTGAACTGGTGGATATGAGCGGCTTCTCCTGCTGTGGAGAGACACTGAAGAGTGTCAACCAGATGATCACACTCTATCTTTCGGCAAGGAACCTGGCTATCAGCGAGAAGGATGGCTTAGACCTTTTTGTCCCATGCCCGAGGTGCCATATTGCCTTAAGCGAATGTAAACATGTTCTGAATAATGATA
>JAUXBV010000211.1 GCA_030619215.1 Fibrobacterota bacterium
TAACTTGATTTGGCCCGAAGGTTTCCGGATTAACGGTTCTTCTTTTTAACAAGCCCGTGATAGGGACTTATTATAACCATCATGCTCGATTTTATTTATATCACATTACGTAGGAAAGACGACATAAACAATATTGTGTGCATTGTATGAAAAGTTTTGGTAGACTGATAAAATATTCATGAAATAATAATAAGTAATTAAAATTTGATTTTACAAATGCGGATATTCTATATTTTTCCATATTGTTAAATTCATATTATAAAATAGCGCACAATTCGTTTTTCTTTAGTTAGAGTGGAAGCTTGATGATGTAACTATTAAGGAGACGTTACATGAATATTCGAAAATTTATTCGAGCGGTAGGCATAGTGTTTACACTCATGGTGATATTTATCTCTACTGCTTTTCCCAGCGACACTGTTACCGTGCCGATGCGACAGTTTGGATTTGGCATCTTAACGTGTGCCGCATTTTTACCGGACGGATCAAAACCAATCACCGGATCTACAGATGCCAAGGTACGGCTTTGGGATAGTAATACGGGAGCTGTGATTAAGACAATCACCGGACATACATCTGCGATTGAAGCAGTAACGTTTTCATCCGACGGCTCGGTCATGGCAACCGTTTCTAAAGGCGGAACAATAAAGATATGGAACACAGAATCCTGTTCATTGCTCATAACAATTAACGGATTATCGACGTACGTGAATTCTGTGGCAATTGCTCCGGATAAATCGAAAGTTCTTATAGGTATGGGCTATGGCGGTCGTGATGCAAAACTTTTTGATGCAAATTCAGGGAACCTGATAAAGACTCTCAGCGGACACACCGACTATGTTACGGCTGTTGCTTTCTCTGCGGATGGATCAAAAATGCTTACCGGTTCCAATGATAAAACTGCCATACTTTGGAATGTAAGCACGGGTGATTCAATAAAGGTTTTTTCAAGTCATACCGAAGGGATAAAATCAGTAGCCTTTTCACCGGATGGAACACAGATTCTAACAGGATCTTGGGATCGTTCTTGCATATGCTGGGATGTAAATACCGGATATATTGTCAGAATTTATCAATCGCCATCGGGTCCGGTCAATTCAATTGCTTTTTCACCTGATGGAACGAAAATTCTTGCAGGAATGAACTATGACAGCACAGCTATTTTATGGGACGCGGCTACAGGCGCCGTTTTGAAAACCTTTCCAGGGCATAGTAGCAGTATCATTTACTGTGCTTTCAGTGCGGATGGTTCCCGATTTTGTACTGCGGGAGATTATCCAGATTACACAGCCAAGCTCTGGAGTCCTGATTCCAGCAGTGCTCTTAGGACTTTTACCGGACATACAGGTGCAGCAAACTCCGTTTCCTTTTCTCCGGACGGATCGAAAGTACTGGTTGGAAATCATGATTATACTATCAGGCTCCTTGATATTAATTCCGGATCCGTCATACGAACTTTCAATGGTCACACATGGCAGGTACATGACGCCGAATTCTCTCAAGATGGATCACAAATTATATCCGGCTCCAGCGATGAAACAGCCAGGCTCTGGGATGTTGCTTCAGGTACAACGATACGGATTTTTACCGGCTTTTCAAGATACACTCCTCCGGTTGCTTTTTCCAAAGATGGCTCCAGCGTGTTTATTGGATCGAGCAGCGACTCCTCCACTTTCCTTGTAAACGCTGCAGACGGTAATGTTATAAGAACTTATTCGGGGCATCATGCCGGAATATCTTCAGTTGCAGTTTCCTCGGACGGCTCGAAATTGCTCACCGCGGCGAAGGACACGACCGCACGTCTATGGGAGGTTTCAACCGGTAATACAATCATGATATTTTCAGGGCATACCAGCTGGATCAGGTCGGCTGCGATTTCTCCCGACGGATCGAAGATACTCACAGGATCTTCAGATAAAACCGCCAAACTATGGGATGTGACTACCGGTTATATTATTAAGAATTTTTCAGGATATAATTATTCCATCCTAGACGTTGCATTTTCACCTGATGGCACAAAACTGCTCTTCGGGACAGGAGGATATTCCGCGGAACTGCGAGATGCGAGCACCGGCTCATTATTGAGGACTTTTTCGGGACATATCTATAATATTCCTTCAGTTGCATTTTCCCCCGACGGCTCAAAGGTGCTTACCGGGTCGGACGACGGCGCCACCAGACTCTGGGATATTTCCGATTTGGTGGCGATAGTACATAAGACCAGTTCGACTAATAATAATCCGGCGGCTTTTAAGGTTAAAAATAATAATGCATTCATTTTCACGGCCCCTGTAAATTTTTCACATCAAAAGAGCATACTGTCCCTTTATTCAATTTCAGGCAGAAGAATCGCGCAATACAATCTCAAGAGCCACAGTGGACGCAATACGTTTCAATGCGCCCTTCCGGAGAATCTCGGACAAGGGATCTATCTGTATCGCTTCGAGAATAGTATGGCGATATTTGCCGGTGCATTTTCAATTTTGAAATAGAAAAGCACTGATATGCATTTGGAATTTAAAATTTTAATGTCTGTAATTTTAGGATCAGTTTTTTGCCTCGTGTTAGGGATTTATTATACCCATAGTGCATGTGTTTATAAATATGCTGACGTTTTTAATCGTCCTCGTCCTTCCTCCTCGTCCTCCTCCTCGGCTCTTTTCTTTTCGAGGACGAGGAAGATAATACGTCATAGTATTCTTGAACAAGACCACTTAACTTACCGTTAGATCCTTATTAAGTATCCCTTCCCTGAGGTCAGTTCCATGTCTGTTAATGACACTGATGCGATATTCACCGGGTTCAAGAGAATCCGGGACGATAAAAGCGTGAAAAGAGGGCCTTGTGTCAGCTATCTTCTCAACCTTTACCTTCTGGCCTCCTGCTGAACCTTCAAGGTATATACCCTGTTCCGCATCAGATTCGTCAATGGCCATGTTCTTTCCATAGAGCCTGCCGATGCCGCCGGGAGTAAGAGTGCTGTTAAAAGCAGCGCTGTCCTTATCTTCGTATTTCTTTACTATCGGGCAAGACTCGTCAAAGGTCTCCTTTTCAACTGAAATCCCGTTATTAAAGTAGCGTCTCAGCTTTGATCCGGCTCTTATCCTTGGCCTGACGGTATGGCGGGAAGAGTCAAATCCATCCGTCACGCCGTCAAATTTTCCCTTTATAGCACTGAAAAATGTGGCACAGGCTATGTTGATGCCATTTTCGGTGATGGTACAAATGGTATATATGTAAGAGATTTACAATGGAAATGCTGGACCCCTAATATGGTGGTAGTTTGCGGATGGTCGAATAGGAATTGGAAAGAGCCCTTTAATACTCAAGGTGTTAACTTTTTCTCGTCCGATCAAGTGGATGCAAACAGAAAAGCCCTTAAATTGAAATCACGGATAAATGCCTACCTTTACACGTTATGCTATAGAGCACATACTACCGGCGTTGGCGTGGTTCGCCCTATGGTATTGGAATTTCCGGAAGACAAAAGTGCCTGGGATGGTGAGAATAATATATATGTCAAACACCAGTTTATGTGTGGCCCATGGGTTTTAGTCGCGCCTGTATACGAACAAAACGCACTGTCAAGAGAACTGTATATTCCAAAGGGAACATGGACAAATTACTGGACCGGGGAGACCTATGATGGTGCAAATACTATCAGTGTTTCTTGTGGGAATTATACCCTGCCACTCCTCGTGAGGGAAGGCGCAATAATACCTATGTATCCTGAATTGAAAGTTGTTCTTGTGTGGGATGGTTGCGATAAAACACGAAACTTGACAAGTAATGGTTGTTATTTAATTCAACTTGAATCTGAGGGAAAAAGAGCTGTAAAAAAAATGGTCATCGGTAAATAACAAGCAATCTCTTGTGGCACATATAATGGTATAAACACTCATCTATAAAAAGAGCGTACGAGGGATTTATTATACCCGCATGCGATACTTCAAAATCAATAAAATTAAAACGTAATAGATTAGTATAAGATATTTCATACCCTATAGCGGGATAAAACATATTTGCAGTTGATGTTAATTTCCAAATCTGAAATCTATTTAAAGCACTGTCAAGGCCTTGTACTGAGCGTAGCCGAAGTAGTGACAGTGGCACACGATACTTTTTTCCTTATTGGTTTCACACAGGCCACCCGTCGCAAATGTGAAATTTATGAAAAAGTACTTAGCTTCTCGGGGCTGGATGTATTAGATTTTCACATTAAGATAATTAGCTTTTTTTAAGATTTACTTACAATAACACACCAGCACTTTTAACTTTTAATAGAAAGGAGCAAGTATGCAAGCGTTTCGAGGGATCTTAATGTTAGTTATATTTGCGATTGCATATCTACAGGCACAGGATTTCAGGCAAATACCCATTCCGGTACCTGAAATTGAATTAAAGGGCTTTGCTTTTGACGGAAAGAACTTCTGGGGACTGGACAGCAAGCTGCAAAAAATTCATTCCTTTGACAAAGAGGGTCAAAAGGTATTGAAAACAATCCCTGTTAAGCTCGAAAAACCAAATTGCTGTGTCTATGATGGAAGCGATCTGTGGATTGCTGAAGAGGAAAAACCAAAACTGGTAGCAATAGACGTGAAAACCGGAAAAGTCAAAAGGGAATTAACCATAGAGATACCTCAGGAAAGAGGATTTAAATCAATAGAGGGATTGACCTGGGATGGTAAATATTTCTGGATAGCGGTATTCGCCGGTTTTTCAAGCTCCTTTTATCAGGTTGACCCGGAAAGCGGCAGTGTTCTTAAAAGTATTTATGCAGAATGTAATCCCCGCGGAATTGCCACAAATGGCGAACAGCTCTGGAGTATTTGCTATAACGGTGAGAAACTCCCGTCAAAGATTGACGTGCGCCCTATAGAAGGCAAGAGCCATGAGATCCTGAATGCAAGAAAGTTTGTTACTGATATTGATATAAAACATCCTTCCGGCTTGGTTTTCAGCGATAACCAACTCCACATCGGTGATAGAGATAAAAAAGCCATAATTGTTTATCCAATAAAAAAATAACAGTTTAATGTAAGCCTAAAAAGGAGATGTTTTATGTATAAAGTAATAAGAAATATTGCAATAACGATTACCGTCTTTATAATATGTTTACACCAGGGCTGCCAGTGCCCGAGAAAGTACGCAGTTATTATCTCATCAAATAATGTAACAATGGATGATGTGGCATATCATTCAGTGTGGTGGTATGATGTGATTCATCAATACAGGATGCTTTTGAACCAGGGGTTTACAGAAGAAAGAATATTTGTTCTTTATGGCAATGGAACTGATTTCAATACTACACATAATGATTACAATGCCACAAGTCTTTTTGGTCATTCCATTACTGACATGGCAGCTAACAGGAGTAATGTTTTTAATGTTTTTATAGACTCTTTACGGCCCAGGGTTGATGGTGATGACTTCCTGCATGTGTGGTGGATGGGGCATGGAACCGGCCACGGCCCGGGACAGTGCAGCCTTAGTATGGAATTAACACATACAGGAGAGCACGTCTCTGATACTGAATTAAAGGCACATATTGATACCGTACAAAGTTATAATAAAAGATTTGTGTCTGTAATGACCTGCCATGCAGGCGGCATGATAGATAACATGGACGTTGCCGGGGATAATTCAACAACTTTTACCTCTTCAACTTGTATAGAAAATTCTTTCGAAGGGCCAACATGCAATGGACGAAACGCCGCAGACTACAACTACTGGCTGGCTAACTCATTCGAACAGGCAGAACCGTGCGGCGACACTTGTATTAGTGACACTGATGGAAACGGATTTGTTTCATTAGAGGAATCATTTCAATATATTCAGGCAACGGTAACAACTTCAACACCACAGTTGGCAGACCCGGATGCATTAGCGCCAAACACGTACATTGCCCAAAACGATCCGTAAGATAAGCATTATAAATCCAAAAAGGGTGCTTGTTGAGAAACAAAATCAACAGCACCCTTTTTTTATATTGAATCTTATTGTGAATTAATCAAAATAAATATTTTAAAATTTACAAGTAACATAATTCTTAATTTTAGGACAATATTTGAACCATAATAATTTATGCTTCATTTGGGGGTGTTTTTTAGTGGAAAATTACTTGTTTTTGTAGGTTTACCGTTCATTGTAGCGGTTTTTAAATTACTCCAGATACCTCACCGACTTTTAAAAGAATTGAAAAAGTGTCCTTTTTTTCATTTTCTTCATCATTTAATATTAATAATTGATTATATTCTTTGAGATTTAATCTTGTCAAGATAGGGAACATCCTATCAGGGAGGTAAGGAAACCTCTTTTATTTTAAACAGTTCATTAGTAAGTAGGGCTTATTTTTAAGTAGTTAATACTATTTAGTATAAAAAATGAAAGTCATGTA
>JAUXBV010000539.1 GCA_030619215.1 Fibrobacterota bacterium
ACTCATCACCTATTACCCTTTGAAAATCCCGTACCATTGAAGGGTACGGGTGCGGCCCCAAAGCGGAACCGAGAAGGTAATGTGTGTCACTAACCCGTTCCGTCCAGTTTTTCAACGCGGCGTTTACCGCATCCGTCAATGTCCGTGTCCCCTCTGTTACAGGTGTAACGGTTGCCCCGAAAAGTCGCATACCTAAAACATTCGGATGCTGGCGTGCCATATCAATCTCACCCATGAATACTTCGCATTCCAGCCCCATTTTAGCTGCTGCCGCTGCTGTGGCAAGGCCATGCTGCCCGGCGCCTGTCTCAGCGATAACTCTCTTTTTACCCATCTTCTTTGCAAGCAATGCCTGGCCAATTGCATTATTAATCTTATGGGCTCCGGTATGTGCATTACCCTCCATTTTGAAATAGATCCGAGCGCCTTTGAAATGTTTGGTCAGGTTCTCTGCATAATACAAAGGTGTTGGCCTGCCTATATAATCCTTATGTAATTGGGCAAGCTCTTTCCAGAATTGCTTGTCATCCTTTATGCCTTCATAAGCACCTTCCAGCTCCTCGAACGCAATATAGAGCACTTCCGGGATGTATCGCCCGCCGTATTTTCCGAAGTATCGTTTTTTTATTGTCATGTCTTTTACTACGCCCCCTAAATCCCCCGGAGGGGGACTTATAAAGACTTATTCTGTACCATTAGTTTTACGTATTATTTTATCGATTACCATATTTATATTGTTAATCACTTCATCATTGGTAAATCGAATTATATTATAACCCGAAGCTTCTAAATACTTCTCTCTATTTTTATCATATTCTTTTTGTTGGTTATGAATACTTCCATCAATCTCAATTATTAACTTCTTTTCATGATTGTAAAAGTCTGCAATATATCTTCCAATAGGAAATTGCCGTCTAAATTTAAGCCCATTCAACTGTTTCCTTGATATTTTCTCCCATAACATTTTTTCACATTCTGTCATATTATTTCTAAGCTTCCGAGAAAGGTAAGTAACATGCCTCGGAATATCTTTGTAACATTTCGGTGATTTATTTGTTTTTATAGGCATTCTATATTTATAACAATTTTAAAATAATTCGTAACTACTCAGGTGCTATGCCACTATTTGTATTTTATCGTTGCGCCCCCCAACCCCCCGCAGGGGGGCTTATAGTGAAAAAATTCTTTGTAAATCTTTTAACATAATAAACTTAAATCCTTAAAAGCCCCTCTACGGGGGGTTTGGGGGGCGTTAATAAATACTCCACATGTTCTTCAGTTACTTTTTTTATACCTACCAATCTCCTCAAACAACAGTTCCATTCTTCTATGTGACTTCTTCCCCTTTGTCTCCTCAATACCGCTTCCAACATCAATACCATCAGGTCTAATTCCATCCAACAATTCAAATACATTTTCCGGTGTTATGCCTCCGGCTATAAAAAACTTTTTACCTATTACTTCAGTCCTATCCTTTGCATATTTCGCAACACTTAAATCAATCCTCTTTCCAGTACCACCATAAAAGCTTGCTACTTTGGTATCGATTAACAATCTATCGCATTGCCATAAGTAGCCTTTGGGGGAAATCTGTTTATCAACATCCTCCCTGGATGCAATACGAAAAACTTTGTACCAGGGGAAAGTATATTTATTTGCCACTGCCGGCGTTTCGTCACCATGAAGCTGAACTATATCAATACCTGTTTGTTTAATAATTTTTTCTATATTTTCTTTCTCTTCATTGACAAATACACCAACGGCCTTCACTTTATCTCTAAGCTCATTTTCCTTTAACTTCTTTAATATATCGGCAGCAATTTCAGTATCAACCTTTCTTGGGGATTCTGCAAAAATAAAACCAATGTAATCCGCTCCTAAGGTAACTGCTTTTTCAGCATCCTCACAATTTGTCAACCCGCATATTTTTACTTGAACTTCCAAAAATGCCTACCCCTTTTCTCTTAAGGCTTCTGCAAATTCCCTCACAGTCCCCTCTCTATCACCAGAAGTAATAAAATGCTCACCAACCAAAAAACCTCTGAATCCTGCATTAAACATCTCTTTCATAATATTGGCGGCCTTAATACCTGATTCCGCAACTGCAATTCTATCAGCAGGAACATGTTTACAGAGTTCCTTGCTTGCCTTTATATCAACGGAGAAATCTTTCAGATTTCGGGCGTTTATTCCTATTCCTCTTGCCGAAACGGAAAGACACCTGCCCAGCTCATCCCTGTTGTGCACTTCAAGAAGTATATCTAATCCAAGATCCGAAGCACAACGAATCAGGTCATGAAGCTGTGCTTTAGACAGTATCGCGGCAATCAGCAGAATCGCATCAGCACCCATTGCCCAGCTTTCAGTGACCTGATAGGTATCGAAAATAAAATCTTTTCGGAGCACCGGAATAGAAACTGCTTCTCTTACGACAGTGAGGTGTTCCTCACTCCCATAGAAATACTCCGGTTCAGTCAATACAGAGACAGCGTCGGCACCACCGCGTTCGTACTGAGATGCTATTGATACCGGATCATACTCTTTAAGTAGAATTCCGCGGGAAGGCGACCCTCTTTTACATTCAGCAATGAGCGTTACTCCACTGGCGTCATTATAAAAGGGACGCGGTGCATCGACACTTCTATGAAATGACCTCTCTTTTATTTTTCGCTTTTTATTAACTAAACGCTCTTGACAAGCTGTGACTATTCTGTCGAGTATTGTCATTAATTATCGCCTTGAATATTTTTTTTCTCTCTTAAGTAGGTATTACTAAAGATTGTCATTGCGAGCAAAGCGAAGCAATCTCATTTATGGCCTTCCAGTTATATTTTTTTTCTTCGCCATTGTAAGCTATCAGAAATTCTCTAATAATATTATATCACCTTAATATCGTTAAAATCTGGATTATTCCTCTTTGTTAATTCAATTTTCTTCTTTCTTGAGCCACCCTTTATCTGCTTCTCTCTTCTTAAAGCCTCATTAATGTCGCTATATTCTTCAACATAAACCAGCTTTGTGATATTATACCTTTTTGTAAAGCTTTCAATAAGTTTATTCTTATGTTCATATACCCTTTTTGCTATATTGCTAGTTACGCCAGTATAAAGAACCGTATTATAATCATTAGTCATTATATAAACATGATATTTCTTCATTGTAATTAATAATTATG
>JAUXBV010000177.1 GCA_030619215.1 Fibrobacterota bacterium
GTTGCATCCAGACTTCAAAGATTTCTTGAGACTTCTTCACTCTCACAAAGTTGAGTATCTCCTAGTCGGTGGATATGCTGTAGGATACCACGGTTACCCAAGAGCTACGGGAGATATGGATATTTGGATCGCATTAAACAAGGTTAATGCTGATAAAGTTGCATCAGTATTACATGAATTTGGCATGGCACAGGATGAAGTTTCCAAAGAGCTGTTTCTTGAAGAAGATAAAGTAATTCGAATGGGATTTCCACCTGTGAGGATAGAAGTAATTACCGGTGCATCGGGTGTCGATTTTCATAAATGTTACTCAAGACGAAAAATTGTTCATATTGATAAAATCCCTGTTAACTTTATATCCCTTGATGATCTTAAAGTAAACAAGAAAGTTAGTGGAAGACACAAGGACCTTGAAGATTTGAAGCACCTGCCATAACAACTACAAGCACATTATAAATAGTTCTGCTTCATATAATAATTTCAGGTGAAGTTTATAAATGGTTCATCCTTATACAATTGTTATTTTAGGCAGAATAATATTTCTTGAAAATAGCATAAAGTTAAAAAATTATGATTATTTATAAGCATATAGTATGGGACTGGAACGGAACCCTTCTTGACGATACCTGGTTGTGCCTGGATATTATGAATAACCAGCTTCAACATATCGGCAAGCCAACCATTTCATACGATGAGTATCAACGGCTTTTTGATTTTCCGGTAAGAAACTTTTATGAAAAAATAGGTTTTGATTTCTCAAAAGAATCTTATGAATCCGTTGCGCAGAATTTTATCATGGAATATACGCGGCGCAGGTTTGAGTGCTCCCTGCATTTTGGCGTTCACGCTGTACTAAAGAAGTTAAATGATTATGGATGCGAACACTCCATACTTTCAGCATATGCAGAAGACGTCCTGATAGAAATGGTAGAGCATTATAAATTACGTCAATTTTATTCTCATATTATTGGGCTGGACAACCCCTATGCTACAGGGAAAGTTGATGAGGGAAAGGCTTTACTAAAGGAGCTTGACGCTGCTGTCTCGGATATAGTGCTTATCGGTGATACAGTGCATGATTACGAAGTAGCAGAAGAGCTGGGTATTGACTGTATTCTTATTAATAATGGACATCATAGCAAATTTAAGCTTGAGTCATGTGGCGTGCCGGTTGTTCCCTCCTTTTCAGAGGCGATATTGCATATCGTTTAACACACTGTTATACTAAAGCACAAGGTACAAATTTATTTGTATAACAGTGTGTAAAAGCAGAAGGCTATTACCATAACCTTCTGTTTAACACATTGTTATTTCTCTTCAGCGATCAAAAGAATCCTGGGATCAAGCTTCAGGTGCGGATTACCTACCATTTCAGCATCATGATCTTTGACCAGGTTCAGGAAAATGAAATGATCCCGGGGTTGTAGACAGATAACAATTGAAATCTTGTCAATAAGCGGTTGTATCATTTCAGGAATTGAGGAACCGTCAAAATAGCCGTGATCGTCGGGTACTGAGGCGCTGAACCATAATTCCAGGTTCAGTTGAGAGGCAAAGTTTTTAAATGATTGAAGGTCTCCGGCAGAACTTTTACCGAAATCGTAGCCGTCCAGAACAATAGTATTCGCGTTAAATGCACATGTTTCAATAGTTGTCAGAATACTTTTCTCGATTTTTTCCTGGTCAATAGTATCCTGATTGAAATTCATAATGATTCTGTTTTTTAGAAAATTATCATGTAAATGCTGTGCATTGTCAAGTTTGAATCGATTTGCAAGTTCGGTAAAAATGTCTTCATACCACGCAATGATATGATGCGTATTCTCGGAGAAAGAGACGTGTATGACATGTTTTTCCTGGAGCATGAGGTCGGCTGCGATGTTAACCAAACACGCTGTTTTTCCCACTCCTTTACGGGCTGCGATAACACCGATATTTCCATTTCCCAGTCCGCCATGAATTGATTGCTCAAGGATTCTCAGAGGGCTTCTCTTTATCAGTTCTTTCTTTACCATAAGAACAGCCTCCTTTCTCAATGAAGATACTACTTATTTGCCTTTTGTTTTTCCAGATACTCTTTCTTCAGTTTTTCCGCGAGACTCTCCGGTACCCGGCCATACCTGCTGAATTCCATGGTAAATTCGGATTTCCCCTGAGTATGGGAGCGCAGCACCGTGGAGTAACCGAACATTTCGCTCAGAGGAACTTCAGCATCAATACGGGAGAAGCGGTCGCTTTCGCTGGTGCTTATAATAATACCGCGGCGTTGATTAATCGTAGCAAGAACATTTCCCTGAAATTCAGAAGGCCCTTCAACTGATACTTTCATGATGGGCTCCAGAATACACGTATTTGCTTTACTGTATGCCAGGCGGAATGCTCCAATTGCCGCGTTTGTAAACGCAACGGAAGATGAGTCAACAGGGTGATAATTCCCGTCATTTAAAGTGATTTTTATGCGGACTATCGGAAAACCGATTAGGGGCCCTTTCCTGAGGCATTCCTGAAATCCTTTATCGCATGCAGGAATGAATTCGGACGGTATGGCGCCGCCTTTTATAGAGTTGATAAATTCGTAATCCGTATCACGGTTCGATTCGAGCATCCCGGCAACACGCCCATACTGGCCCGAGCCGCCGGTCTGTTTTTTATGCGTATAATTGAATGAGACTGCGCTGGTTACTGTTTCCCGGTAAGCAACCTGCGGCATGCCTACGTCAAATGCGGCGTTATATTCCCGCCTCATTCTTTCAAGGTAGATATCCAGATGAAGCTCTCCCATACCCTTTATTATGGTCTGGCTGGACTCTGCATCAACATACGCCTGAAAGGTAGGGTCTTCCTTGGTGAATCTGTTAAGCGCCTTTGAAAGCGCGTCGGAAGATTTTTTATCTTTCGGATTTATCGCTAAAGAGATAACCGGCTCCGGTATATGCATTGAGGTCATAGAATAGGACAGTCCGCCTCCGCAGAATGTATCACCCGACGCACAGTCAATACCGAAGAGAGCAATGATTTCACCGCATGAAGCCGAAGTGATATCTTCCATCGAATTCGAATGCATACAAATCAGTCTCCCGATTTTGATTTTTTTGCGGCTGCGGACATTGGTAAGTTCATCCCCTTTTTTCAATGAGCCCTGATATATCCGTATATATGTAAGTTGGCCATAGTGGCCGTCTTCCAGTTTAAAGGCCAGCGCAACCGGAGGGATAGCCGGGTTCGAGGGAAGGAGCGTTTCCTTTTCCTCATTGTCAAGGTCAAGCGCTGTATTAATTCTGTCTTTCGGAGAAGGAAGGTATGATATAATAGCGTCCATAAGAGGCTGAATACCTTTGTTTTTATAGGCGGATCCAAGTAGAACGGGAGTGATCTCACGGCTCAGGGTTCCTATACGAATCGCCTTATTAATGAGATCCTCAGTTTCTTCTCCTTCCAGATACGCTTCCGCTAGTTCGTCGGAAAGCATAGAAAGGGCGTCAAGCATTTCTTCACGCTTCTTTTGAGCTTCTTCCAAAAGGTCATTGGGAATATCGTCAATCCGTACATTTTCCCCGTTTTTACCATCAAAGTATAAAGCCTTCATTGTAACGAGGTCAACAACACCGCTTAATGAGTCTTCCAGGCCTATTGGTATTTGTAATAACACCGCATTGTGGCCAAGTTTTTCCCGGAGCTGTTCAATTACATTATAAGGGCTGGCGCCGACCCGGTCGCATTTATTTATAAATGCGACACTGGAAATTTTATAGCGTTTCAGCTGCCGGTCAACGGTAATAGATTGTGATTGCACGCCGCCCACAGCGCAGAGAACCAGGACCGCACCATCGAGTACCCGAAGCGCCCGTTCCACCTCTATGGTAAAATCAACATGCCCGGGCGTATCTATAATATTAATGGTATGATTCTTCCACCGAACATTGGTAGCGGCAGAGGTGATAGTAATACCTCTTTCCCGTTCCAGTTCCATGAAGTCCATTGTTGCACCGCCACCGTTCTTGTCATGTACCTCACGGATGGTATGGATTTTATCGGTGTAGTACAGTATACGCTCGGTAAGGGTTGTTTTTCCCGAATCAATATGCGCACTTATGCCGATATTGCGTAGCTTCCGGACATCTTTAACCATAAACAAAAAATACCTTGGTATATTACAGGTAAAAGTAAAAAAAGAATGATACTTTGTATATGAATTGAGAGAATTCAGTCATTAATACCGCTTTTCAAAAATAATGCCTTATTTAGAGTTGCGGTATAACTGTTTCTATAATAGTTTTGCCCAAGTGCTTAGGACAAAACTTTTAAGAAACAGTATAAGATGGGTAAAAAGGCCGTTTAATATATGTTATGGAAATTATTAAACGTAAATTTCTTTTTTGAAATTATAAAATAGTGATTTCAATTGCAATATGCGAGAAAGAATGGCATTTTATAATGATATTTTAAACATTTTAACATTAAAGAAAACAAGCGTTTTGTATGAATAAAAATCACGCAATTCTGTTGCTCGGGCCCACCGGATCAGGTAAAACCCCCCTTGGCTCCTATCTAGAGCAGAAAGGTATCCTGGGCAAAAGGTGCTTTCATTTTGACTTTGGGAATGAATTGAGGAATATTGAAAAGGCTGATGTTTCTTCCTCGCAGTTTACTAAAGATGACCTTGAATATATTAAAAAAGAATTAAAAGAAGGCGCTTTGTTGGAAAATGAAACTTTTTATATTGCCGAAAAAATACTTAACTCATTCATTATTAAAAATTCTATCACCAATAATGATTTAATTATTCTCAATGGCTTGCCACGCCATATTGGACAGGCAAAAGATGTTGATTCAATTGTTACTATAAAGTTGGTTATATACCTTGATTGTTCTTTTGAGGTTATAAAAGAAAGAGTCCAGCTTAATATTGGTGGTGACAGATCTGATCGAACAGATGATTCTATAGAAAAGATAAAGAGAAAGTTAGAAATATTTCATGATAGGACCTCTCCTATGCTTCAATATTACCAAAAGAAGAAGATCCCAATTGAAAAGATAAGAATATCAGTAAATACAAAACCCGATGAAATTCTTCACTATTTAAACAAACAGAAAATTTTTCATCTGAAATACATTTAATCTTAATGAAGCAGTAAAAATTTTATATATTTCAAGTAAAGCATTTGGATGAGTAATTAAGATAAGAGAGGCTTTTATGTCAGGAAGAGTATTAATTATCATACTATATGGAGTAATGATGAATATATTTAATGTCGGATGTAAAGCAAAAGATATTAACTCTGATGAATTTGCAAAACTAAGAGCGACTATGGTAAAAGCTCAGATTGAGCGCAGAGGAGTTAAAGATGAGAAAGTGCTCAATGCGATGCGAAAGGTTGAACGACACAAGTTTGTCCCTGAGCAATACATAGAGAATTCCTACGAAGACCGGCCTTTACCCATAGGAGAAGGGCAAACCATATCGCAGCCGTATATCGTAGCACTCATGACAGAAGTGCTGGGCCTGGACAGTACGAAAAAAGTCCTGGAGGTAGGCACCGGCTCCGGCTATCAGGCCGCTGTCCTTGCTGAAATATGCGACAGTGTCTATACCATTGAGATTGTCGAAGCGCTTGGCAAACGATCCAAGAAGCTGCTGTCCGAGCTGGGATATAAAAATCTTAAAGTAAAGGTAGGTGACGGGTATAAAGGCTGGGAGGAATACAGCCCCTTTGACGGCGTTATTGTTACCTGCGCTCCCTCACATGTACCGCAATCGCTAATAGATCAAATGACAGAAGGCGGGAAAATGGTGATTCCTGTTGATGTTGCATACGGGCAGGACCTTATCCTTTTGATAAAAAAAGACGGGAAGGTAGAAAGGAAAAGTATTATCCCGGTAAGGTTTGTTCCTATGACTAAAGAGGATGGGACGGAGTACTGATTAAAGAATATGAAATTAGATTCAATTTTTAACATAATTGAGAGATATAATAGGACTTTTATATTTGAGATATCTATTCACTCTGAAAATCTTGGTGATGAAAGTATAAATTGTAAATTATCAAATGAAAGAGCAAATGCGATTAGAAATTATTTATTAAAAAAGGGTATAAAACCGGACCAACTCATTGCTCAAGGTTATGGTTCTTTATATCCCATTGCTGATAATAGAACACCTGAAGGACGTGCCAAAAATAGAAGGATTGAAATTAATTTACTGATTAAAAAGTTAGTTGAAAATATGGAATGATTACTCAACCATAATTTTGCAGCGGAATGAACCGCTGAAAATTGGCGTTAGAAAAGATGAAGTATCCCATAATGAAAGGAGACTGTATGAGTGCTGAAAATACTGAATGCTGTCCGAAGTTCAATTCCGAACTGTGGGAAGATAAGGAAATTATCTGGGAGCATAAGCTGTTTGTTAAGGACTGGGTAAGGAGTATGTTTCACATTCCTATGAATTTCGGAGCTGTGATGAAGAAGAATGTCGCGCTAATCGAAAAGGCTCATGCAAAGTCTGAAGAAATGATTGTGCTTTCCGATGAAAACTCGCTGTGGGGTTCGGATGTGTATATCGACGTGACGAAAGAGGTTCCCGATGCGCAGATGGTACAGTTGTCAGGAATTTTTCTGAGCAAAGTATTTGAAGGGCCATATCGGAACATGGGAACCTGGATCAAAGAGATGAAACTCTATGTAGAGAAGAAAGGCAAGAATCTGAAGAAACTCTATTTCTATTATACGACCTGCCCGAAATGCGCAAAAAAATACGGTAAGAATTATGTCGTACTTCTGGCACAGGTGTGAATCGATATAGCTCAAGAAGAGATATAACCTGCGATAGAGCACGTACGTGGCAAACTCGAAATGTATGCATATACACGGCCACCCTTTTCGTTAGAAGCAAAATTTTTCAAATATTTTAATAGAACTATTGACTTATTAATTTTAATAAGGTATTATTATTAATAATGTGGAAAATACGAGAACATAAAAATATTGAAAAAATCTGTAAAAA
>JAUXBV010000428.1 GCA_030619215.1 Fibrobacterota bacterium
CCGATCATACTCAGAGCTGGCTTTTTCATAAGAAGCCTTCTCTCCCCTTGCGAATCCCTCCTGCTGCCCTTTTGTAAGTGCTTCCCGTATAGCCCCCTCAGCATCTTTTTTTTGCCCTGCAAGCTGTTGTTGAAGCTTAAGGACGGTCTTCTCAAGCTCCATAATTCTCTGCTCTGTTTCACTAAATATCTTGCCGGGAGTTTCTTTACCCGTGCCTAATTCCTCCAGGGTCTGTTCCTGAAGGGGGAAATCCCGGCCCGTATCGGCTTTTTTTTAAGTATACGGCGAAGCCCGACAACGGCGGGGTCTTTAGCCTTCATTAAGTAATCTATAAGGTCGGATACATTTTTAGGAGAGACCGTTTCTTCAGACATGAAATCCCTTTCTCCTGCTTACAGTGTGTTAAGCAGAAGGGTATGGTAATAACCTTTCTGCTTTTACACAATGTTATACCGATAAATCGGCGCCTTGTGCTTTAGTATTACAACTGTGTCCCAAATTCCGAATACTATGAGGTGATTGCAAAAGTACAGGGCGCTGGATTCCCGTCTTCACGGGAATGACAATTTAGCCATTTTCAGTCATTCCCGCGAAGGCGGGAATCCATTTCGGTGACTTTTGTAATCACCTCCTATGTTAAACGATAATATCTTCTTCACCGCCGCGGCCGCTTATTATAATCTCACCGTCCTCTTCAAGGCGCCTGATAACATCAACGATGCGCTGCTGCACCTCTTCAACATCCTTAAGGCGTATCGGGCCCATAAATTCCATATCCTCTTTAATCATCTCAGCAGCACGTGAAGACATATTTCTGAAAAACTTATCCTGGAGTTCTTCTGTGGCACCCTTAAGAGCCATGGCAAGTTCTTTCGTGTCAATTTCCTTGAGAACACGCTGCATGGAGCGGTCATCGAGAAGCATGACATCTTCAAATACGAACATAAGGTTCTTGATCTCAGTCGCAAGCTCCGGATTCTCTCTTTCGAGATTACCGAGGATATTCTTCTCCGCCCCGCGGTCAACGCTGTTGAGCATCTCAGCAACAGCTTTTACGCCGCCAATCTCAGACACATCGCCACCAAAAAGAGCCTTGACCTGATCGATCAATACCTCTTCCACCTGATCCAGGGTATCCGGCGAGATACTCTCCATTGTGGCAATACGTGTCGCAACGTCAACCTGAAGCTCCTGCGGGAGTGCCGATATTATGGGAGCAGCGTTGACAGGCTCCATATGGGCCAGAAGCAACGCTATTGTTTGGGGGTGTTCTTTCTGAATAAAGTTAACCAGCTGTTTGGGATCGACATTTTCAAGCAGGTTAAAACCCGTAGTCCTGATGCTCTGCTGCACTTTCTCAAGGATCTCTTTTGCCTTACGGGGGCCTACTGCTTTCTCCAGGATTTCACGGGCGTATTCCACGCCTCCCTGCGAAATAAACTGATGCGCCATGGCAAGGGTGTGGAATTCCTCCAGCACAGCCTCACGGATTTCAGCTGAGATGTTATCCAGGCGCGCAATCTCAGTTGTTAACAGTTCAACCTCATGCTCGTCAAGATTTTTGAAAATCTCCGAGGAAGCCTTTGTTCCAAGCGCCACCATAACAATGGCAGCCTTCTTAGACCCGGGGATGTTGTCCACCGACGGCGAAATAGCAGATTTTGTTTTCCCATCGTATTTATCTTTGTAAAAACCTCCCGCCATAGTGCTTCTCTTTCATCAAATTAAGGCTAATTAGTATCTTTCTCCAATAGTAAACAACTAAGTTCCATCTATTACATTATACGTTTGTTCAGGGTAATTATCAACTTAATGCTAGCCTTTCTTCTTACCCGCCATGGGCTCCATCAACCACTCCCGAATAATTGCCGCTATATTTACCGGCTCCTGTTGTGACATCAACTCAACACGATCAAGCAACTCGTTGCTTTTGCGGACATCCTCCGGAACCTCAATCGGCACTTCTGCCTCTAATGCACCTATTTCAACCTGAGGTATAGGAGGATTCATAGCTTCAGCAAGGGTTTTCGCCAGGTAACGAATCAGTAATATAACCATAATCACAACGATTAACGCGATAATGTACTTTGCGATCATCATCCTGAAAGCCCATTGTTCCTGTTTCTCTATACTTTCCTGTTCCATACGCATATATTCATTGTCAAATTTCATACTTGCAACGACAATATGATCTCCCCGCGTCAGGTCATACCCTACAGAGTTCTTTACAATATCCTCAATATTGGCCAATTCTTCCGCTGTTCTGGGCTCATACAGGTCTTTTCCCTCTTCGTCCTTGTTATATCTTCCATCGACTGCTACGGATATTGTTAAACGCCTGATATTGCCGACCTCCCGGATAAGATGCTCTACTGTTTTGTCGATCTCATAATTAGTCAGGGACCGCTCCTGCTGCTGATCACCGTCCGGAGCATTTTTAACATTTTCGTCGCTCCGTTCTTCCGAGCGTACCACACGGCTTTCGGGATCATACTTTTCCATTGTTTTTTCAACCTGGTTAAAATCAAGATCAACGGCTACCTGAACCGTTGCCTTTCCAGGTCCCAGAACATCGTGCATCAGGTTATCGATCTTCTTCTCCAGCGCCCGCTCCACATTATGCTGCAGCTCCATATTCCTTGAGCTGGCAAGGGCGGTTTCATCATCACCGTATGGATTTGAAAGAAGCCTGCCTCTAAAATCAACAATGGAAATATTATTCGCTTTTAATCCCTCCACACTCGATGAAACAAGGTGGGTAATCCCCCGGACCTTATCCTTTGACAGTGCTTTGCCGGGGGTCATCTTAATAACAACCGAAGCTGTGGGATCCTTCCGGCGCTCCAAAAAGATAGTCGGCTCGGGAATGACGATATGAATGCGCGCTGATTTTACCTCATCCAGTCCCTCTATCGTTCGCTGAAGCTCGCCCTCCAGCGCCCGGCGTGCATTTAACTTCTGGACAAAATCGGTTACACCGATATTGGTCTTGTCAAAAATTTCATACCCGACACCATGTGAAGTCGGCAGACCATCACGGGCCAGGGCCATGCGGATCTCATACACCCTTTTTGCCTTTACCAGTATTGTTTTTCCGCCCTGTTCCAGTTTGTACTTATACCCGCCCTGATCCAGCTTTTCCGTGATTAGCGATGCTTCCTCCAGCTCAAGGTCTGAATAGAGCTTTTTTAAACCGCTTTCTGTTGTTGCGCCGCTTGACCAGAACATCAGGAATACCAAACCGAGCACGGTAAACCCGACAAGCGATGCTGTAATTATTTTCTGCGTAACAGAAAGTTTATTCCAGACCGCGGATAACTGGGCAATAAGTTGTTTGAAAAATTCTGCCATTGATCACTCCTCCGTAAAGTAAACACTCATCCCTGACGAGGGGAAAGTTGGAAATGCAATTAACAATACCGTTTACACACGCATTCTCATGACTTCCTGATATGCCTCCATTACCTTGTTACGAATCTCCATCATCATGTTAAAAGCCAGATTCGCTTCCTGCACTGAGTTCATTACCTGATGCACATCGGTAATTTCACCGGCAGCCATTTTTTCAATGGAAATATCAGCCTTATTTTGCATCTCATTCACTTCCTTCATGTAATTGGAAAGTGTCTGTTTGAAGGTTGGGTACTTTTTTCCCGCAGGCTTTGGCTCTGCTCCCTTTTGCGGCGCGCCTGCATCTTTTATCGGGCCAATTGAATTGATGTTACTCATTGCGTATTCCTTTTTATTTATGTTTTTTATCTTCTGCCCTATTAATAAATTCTCTATATATACTGTATCGGTTTAACTGCCTTTTTTCAATAAATAAATCTAAATTTTTCATGCATAACTATCAAAACGATTGCCTAAAACAACTTTATTTTTACCCGTTTTATTTGTCTTGTAGAAGCTTCCGGCACGTATTGCAGGATTAACTTTTCCATGCATCGCACCCCTTTTACCCGTGGAAACATTCCTCACCGGTGCCAGA
>JAUXBV010000162.1 GCA_030619215.1 Fibrobacterota bacterium
ATCCTGGCCAGGTGGATGTTAATGTCCGGGCCGGTATAATTGTTTTTTACAAAGCCGGTATAAACCTCGTATGCTTTTGCAGTATCGTTTATCTGTTCGTAAAGCAGTCCCGCCTTGGCGAAATAACTGTTATATTTACTATTGTCAAGGTTGTAAAGCTTTATATATGTTTGCGCTGCGGAAGTGATATCCTTTTCTTCGAGATAGGTTTCGGCGAGCTTCAAAAGCGCCTTTTCATGTTTTGGATTCATTCCAATACATTTTTTGTAAAACTCGATGGCTTTTTTCGGATTTAATACCTTCGCATAGCCGTTTCCAATCATAAATAATATATCGCTTCCGGGCGTCCCTGATTTAAAGCCTTTGGCAAGAGCCTGTTCCGCTTTCTTCCGGTGTTTTAAATTCAAATAGGTAATGGCCAGATAGAAGTACGCCTCAGGATCACTTTTGTCAATCTTCAGTAACGTTATATATTCTCTTGCAGCAGCATTATACTGGCCAAGGTTAAAATAGGCAGCGGCAACGCGCTTCTGGATATAAGGGTTGTTTTTGTCAAAGTACCGTGCTTTTTTATATACCTTTAATGCAGTGTTATAACTCTCTTCCCCGAACCATGCATCTGCAAGGTAACGGTATGCTTTTGCATTCTGAGGCTGTTTTTTAATAAGCTTTTTAAGATAGGAGATAGCTGCACCGGTATCGCCTTTCTTGAGATATAACAGGGCAAGCGAAAACGCTCCCTGGGTTTTATCCGGGAGTAGCGGCATAGCATGATTGTACATGTAAAATGCTTTTTCATATTTTCCTTTATTGGTATAAATATCACCTAATGTAGTGAGGACACGGGCATCCTTCTCTCTTTTTTTCAGGAATTGCTCAAGGTGAAATATTGCGTTCGCAGTATCCCCTGTTGCATAGTAAGATAAACCCAACAATTTTTGTATTAAAAGGCTGTCGGGGAACAGGTTTTCAGCTTTCTGAAGGGCTTCAAGAGCTCTCTTGGGTTTCTTTGCCTTTTCCCAGGTTTCAACCGAGGTTAACAGCAGGGTAAAGTCTTGTGAATTGCATTTCCATGCAGCATCGTAAAATGGGCCTGCTTCAGCAAAATCCTGTTTTATTACATGGATGTCGCCGATTAATTGAGTCGGCTCTGAAGCGTTTTTAAGCTGCCCTGCACTTTTCGTTAATACTATTTCCGCCTCCTTATATTTCTTCAGTTGCATGAGGGCTTTTCCTTTTTCAAGGTTCGCCTCTCCGCTATTGGTATTTATTACCAGCACTTTATTTGCGAACTCAATTGCTTTTTTTGGTTTTTTATTTCGGTTATTTTCCCGTGCAAAAAAGAGAAGAGCTGTTTGCTCAGTGCTGTCTGCAGCTAAGACGATCTGATATGCTTTTACGGCTTTTAAGAACTTACCCAGAGCTTCTAATGACTGGGCACCTTCGAGCATTAACGGAAAGGTAATTATCCCTTTCTTTTCCGCATTTGCCGCATAGCTGAGCGCTTCCTGATATTTTACGCTTAGACGGAAATTCCTGCACACATCCGAATAGAACGACGCATAATTGGGGATTACAATGAGTAAACTTTTAAGATGTACATTTGCTTCATCGTATTGTTTGGCATTTTCAAGTAGTTTTACAGCAATGTATTGTGCAAATAGGTTGTGCGGATCATCTTCCACTATTGAAATCAGCGCTTCCGTTGAAGTTTTCAGCTCCGGCAGTGTTGCCGCATATTTCCTGATTATAATTCGACCTATGGTCTTCATCACTCTCAGGTTTGAAGAAAGGGTTCTCATTTTAAAGAAGCGGGATAACAGCTTTTGGTTAAAAGGGATATCGGTTTTTTGAAAAAGCCATAATACACATGAGTCCATTTCAGCGGTAAAATTCTCGAAGGTAAAGTTTTTCTCGTAGGTAGAGTAGTTTTTTGATCCGGTGCTGGTTATTAACTCAGCGTAGTAATATACGGTTCTCCCGTCACGGCTAATCTCATAGGTGTGATGTAATATGTGAGTGGCGCCTAATTCTTTTGCGGCTTCATCATAGGAGATTATTGACACAGAGTAAGGGCTCTTGGCATTATTGATAGCTGCGTGGATTTTTTCTGATGGGATGATCTCAATGTCACTGCTGGCTCTCAAACGGAAATAGAGATATTGCTCTAAGAGCCCGCTGAACCATTCATATTTTTCCTTTGGGCCGGCAGTAGCATTGACGGGAACCCCGATAAGGATAATAGGTCTTTTGCTAAAGGAATATGCTGATTTTCTTTTTGTTTTACCCGGTTGCTTTTCTGCTGCCGAAATTGGTAGAAAACATATCATCACTATACAGCAGATCAAGGTTGTTATCCGCATATCAAAGCTCCTTTAATTCCATCAATGTACGGTATGAAGGTTGATATTAAGAATTTGAATTAATTGTATAGAATAATAGTGATGGATATACCTCTATAGTATGCGATAGAGTAAAAAAATATTCAATGTAAAATTGAAAAAGCGGAAATAGCCTTTCCGGTTTTTGTGTAAAAAATAGAGGGAAATAGTTTTAAAAGGAAGCTTTTTACAGGTGTGTACTTTTTATTGAAAAGCAGCTACATTACCATAGGCAATAAAATCCGTAATGGTACTCTTATGCATATGAAAGAATTCTTCCAAACGTTTATAAGAGCTTGACTCTATTGCTTTTTTTACCTTTAATCTCTCGCTATTCTGCTCAAGCTGTTCAAAATAGTTATACGCTGTCTCAAACATTTGATAGATCGAAAGTATGATTTTAGCATTTGCACCAAGATTCTTTGTCCATATATGGCGAAGTGTTCTGTCGGTCATTCCCATCAGTTGAGCCCACTGTGAAACAAATTTAGGTGATTTTTCAAATAAGAGGTCTGTGGATAGTGAGAGGGAGTCACTTGTTGTTGGACTGTATTTTGGATTAATTATGTTAAGCAGGGAAAGATGGTTGACTGTTTCAAGGAACTTGATGTTATCAAATTTCCCTGATTTTTCAATTATCGCCTTAGCACCAAGGGCATGCGCATTAAAGCCTTTTGCCGGAGAAGGTCTTCCGGTAAGAATAATAAAAGAGATTCTATTTCCAAATTGTTTGAGCAGGTAAAATTCATCATTTTTTATGTCGGAAATACCAAGGTCCATGACACACAGGTGAATTCGAGAGGGTGAAGAGAGTATCTTCTCTGCCTGTTGTGCTGTTGTGGCGTTATGGATACAGTAAGGGCATACCGGCTTCAGGATTCCACTGAGAAGCGAAAGTATCCTGGTGTCGTCGTCAACCAGTAGAACATTTACCAGTTTGTCCAGATAATAAAATGGCTTATCAAGCAAAGGCATGGTTATCCACGATTTTAAATTAACACTATTATTATTCTCTTGTCATTAAAATAGTTATTAAAGTGTGTTTTGTTAAATGCTTTCTTTAATTATCATTATATTTTACACAGGAAATTATTACCAGGCTGCCGTGTTTGTAAAGTAAACAAAACAAGTAATGGAAAGTGTTATTGTAATTACGCCGTGAAAGTTTTTAATCCCTCAAAATCAAGAGTTGCGAAATAATCATCAACAGTCTCTGCTCTCCGTATTTGAATAATTTCACCGTTTTCTCTAAAAAGTAATTCAGCTGAGCGGAGTTTACCATTGTAATTGAATCCCATCGAATGCCCGTGGGCTCCTGTGTCATGAATAACAATAATATCACCTGTCTCAAGCTCCGGCAGTTTTCTGTCAATTGCAAGCTTATCGTTATTTTCGCAAAGAGAGCCTGTGAGGTCATATACCCGGTTATGTGGTAAGTCTTCTTTTCCAGGAATGGTAATATGATGGTATGACCCATATAAAGCCGGACGCATTAAATCGGCAATAGATGCGTCCAGGCCGGCGTAGTTTTTATATGTTTTCTTAATATGCCTTACTTTTGAGACAAGGTATCCATACGGGCCGGTAATCATCCTGCCGCATTCTAAAAAGAGTTTTAGCGGATGACAGTTATTTGTTCTGATAATTGTATCATATTTTTCTTTGATGCCTTTCGAGAGAGATTCAATATCAACAGGTTTGTCCTCAGGCTTGTAAGGGATTCCTATTCCGCCGCCGATATTAGCAAACTCAAGGGAAATTTTTATGTTTTTAGAAATCTCCACGACAAGCTTGAAGATCATTTCAGCCGTTTCAACAAAGTGTCCGGGATTAAGCTCATTTGAAGCAAGCATTGTATGTATACCGAAACGTTGTATCCCCATATTCTTTGCCATCTTGTATGCTTCAAAAAGTTGTTCATGTGTAAGGCCGAATTTTGCATCCTGGGGCTGGCCTATAATAGCATTTCCCTGTTTTCTATTTCCCGGATTGTAGCGGAAACTGATAATATCCGGAAGCCCCGCATGTTTTTCAAGATAGGCAATATGTGATATATCGTCAAGGTTTATAATAGCGCCCAGCTCTTTAGCTTTAATAAATTCTTCTGCAGGTGTATCGTTTGAAGAAAGCATAATATCTTCGCCGCCTATACCAACTTTCCCGGCAAGCAAAAGCTCGGGCAAAGAGCTGCAGTCCGCACCAAAACCTTCCGATTTAAGAATTTTCATTATATATGGGTTTGGGGTGGCCTTTACAGCAAAATACTCCTTAAATCCCTCTGCCCATGAGAACGCATTTATCAGGCGGCGTGCGTTTTCTCTGATATCTTTTTCAATGTATATATGGAATGGCGTAGGATATATTGATATAATATCTTCCAGTTGTTCTTTAGTAAAAGGCATTTTTTCCTGAGGCATAGGGACATTCCCTGATAATTAACAAATCTTAATTTGGTTTAAATGAAATAATTTTGAATCGAATAAATATAGTTTATTGATGATATTTCAGGTGTTGCTAAATAGAGATTTTAATAGTGAAGGATTAATATATGTTTAAATTGAAATTATTAAATTCGTTGGTATTAATATTTTTTATATCAATCTTAAAATGCATGCATGATATAGAAAAGAAAAAAGGAGCCGGAGAAGGTATACTTTTTAATCGTGGAAGGAGCAGTTCATTATCAATAGCTTGAGCGGAATTTTGTTATTGTGTAAATTGTGAGAAGGGATATGTTTTTAATGCGGGAAACGCAACAACGGTTCGCCAAATGTTTTTAGTTTTCGCCTATAATCCTTTTACAAGAAAAAATCGAAAACTTTGGCTGTTGTGCAATGGGCAGAGCGCCTCTTTGGTTTTTGTTTTCATTTCTTAACCCCGCCCAGAATCGCTGAAGCCACGATGGTAGATACTGTTTTAAGTCATCACGAAGTAGTACCTCGGACATCTCTTTGTGGATTTGCTCACCAGAAAGATTTTTGTAATTCTCTGCTTCAAAGAGTTCTATAACAGTTTGTTCTAATTTTTCTTCTGTGAATTTCATACTCATACCTCTACCTGCCAATGTCCTCTTGTTCCACCAATTCTTTTTAATACCCCTTTTTCTTTAAGTGTTTTAATGTGTTTGTCAACCGCAGAGTCATTGATATTAAGTTTCTTAGCAATTGCCCTGTAACTGATTTTATTATCCGAAACAATAATATTAATAATTTCTATTTGTCGGGCAGTTAATTCCATTGCCCCACCTATTGAGCCACCATTATTCTCATCATCCCTAAAATCACGATATATAGGAAACTCTACAACAAAATAAATTCTGTTTGGATAATCTGTATCAAAAATTGGCTTGGGTGTATATTGATTTGTAGAGGTAAATTGATTACACATAGTCCCTCTACAAATCGACTTTTAGCTTTTAAAGAAGGGTATATAGATATAACATAAATCTCTATAAAATGCTATTTAATTATATTTAGCGGATAATTTATTTGTTCTCGCGATATATTCCTACAAGTTGATTTTTATAGAGTTTTATATTCTTTTTACAGAGAGCAAACCGGTTTATGGTAAAAAGGGGTATTTCGAAATTATCAGAGATGCGTTTTGCCTCATCGGTTTCATTGTTAAACCAGATCGCTGCGAGCCTCAGTTTTTCATTTTTATTTGTTACGATGTTGTCCGGGGCCCAGCCGATTGCAATGTCATAGTTTCTGTCAACCAGTGCTGTTTCAAATTGTGATTTACTCAGTCCTTTCAGCTTGCAGGGAATATCTGTATGTGATAAATCTGAAAATATTTTTTCCGCTATAATTATCGAGACCGGGTCGTTGGTATTATAGAGAATTGCAAGGGGGTCTTTAATGCTTATATTTTTTATATTTGTTTTGCTCCTATCAATTGTTACTGTCGGTTCAATTGACTCAATTTGAGTAATAATTTCCCCTTCAGCCTTTACAGCATTCGAATGGATTCCCGCAGGAGCTATAATTTTTGCAAGATAGTTCCTTACTTTCTGCGAGCCGGTTGCGAGGCTTAAAAAGTACCGGTCTGTTGAGAAGGGAATCAGATTGGATTTTTTCAGCATTGACCGGCGGGCGTATGCCAGGTCCTTCTTCTTGTACAGGATAATCAGATCATAGGTGTTGAGAGAATATGATACCATAGGATTTTTGTCTTTGCCGCGAACAATAGTACATTTGTCAAGAAATGGTTTGTCAAAAGGATAGTGTGTGTTTTGCTGAAGCAATATTTTGTTACCCTGCTGTTTTTTAATAAAAAATTTACCGATGTTAAGAGACCGGGGTAAGAGGTTCGGGGAATTAAGCCTCTGCATTGCATACGGATCGGATTTGCCCAGGGTGATTATAATAGTTTTTTCATTGGAAGCGGAGAATCCCCGAATAATACCCTCTTCGCCCCGTATAAATTCTTTTATTCCTTTAACTTCAGAAAAAAGTGCCAGTCCTTCTGCCGGATTGTTTTTAACAAGTCCGGTCCAGGCTTTGGCAATATCAAATGCTGTGAGGCTTTTACCCGTATTGTTTATTAATTTATTCGTGCAGGTAATTTTAATTTTTACCGGTGAGATTTGATTAATAGAGAGAAAATGATTTAAAGCCGTGTCAATCCCCGGAATGATATTTCCGGCAGTGTCAACGGGAAAAGGAACAACCGCCAATAGTTCGGATAATGAGTTGTCAATAAAAATTCTGTCGGTATAAAGGGTAATGCTTCCTCCCCGCACCGGTGTTACGGTGTCCTCAGGCGGTATTTCCTTCATGATTTCAATATCTGATTCGACAAAATCAATTTTGTCAATTTTCGCCATTGCATGTCGTGACATTCTTGCAGTGTCTTTTGCTGCCGGTATGATCCTCAAACTGAAGTATTGGTTTAATGTGTCGGAAATAACCGTATCGATAGAGTAGTTTTCGATAAGGTTATTAAATTTTCGTATAAAGG
>JAUXBV010000502.1 GCA_030619215.1 Fibrobacterota bacterium
ATCTCAACTCCCTATTATTATATATAAAAAAAAATTTTATGAACACACTTTTCATTACTATATTATAAGGCTTATGAATAGTGCTTCAAACAAATATCAGCCTCTCAATCTCGACATACTGAATACAATAATTTCTGAAAGTGATACGTGTATTCTGCTGGATAATGCACGTTCTTCTCCAAAACAACGTTATTCTTATTTTCTACTTAACCCGGATAAAACATTAGTTGCCTATAATTACAGTGACGTTGAAAAAATCCTGTATGAAATTGACAGTCACATAAAATCCAGTTGGGTATTTGGTTATATATCTTACGAAGCTTCTTATGTATTAGAAGAAAGATTTTCTGATTTCCGTAAATTACAGCCAAAAGGCCTCCCTTTAATCTGGTTTGCCGTTTCCGACGATCCGTGGATATACGATCATGCAAAGGGAGCCTGGAATAAACCACTTCCAAAGGGAGATACCCCTGTCTCCGATAATAACAATGAAAAAGAAAAACCTGAAGTTACCCATCAGATCGGGGAAAGTGTTTTTAAAGAAAAAATTGCAGAAATAAAAGAAGCAATAAAAAAGGGTGAAACGTACCAGGTTAACTTTACCTATGATGTTGAGCTGAGATCGGAGCTGCCCCCTTTCTCTCTTTACAAACACCTTCGCGAAAGGCAGAGAACGCCATACTGCGGTTTCTTAAAGAATGAATTTGGTTATGTTGCCTCATTCTCACCGGAGCTTTTCTTTAATAAAAGAGGGAAAAAAATCTCTGCTAAACCTATGAAGGGAACTATACACCGGGGCCACTCGGCAGAAGAGGATCAAGCCTTGGTTCGCTTCCTTGAAAACGACACAAAAAACCGCGCTGAAAACCTGATGATTGTTGACCTTTTGAGAAATGACCTCGGCAGGGTTTGCGAGAGCGGTACGGTTATAACGGAAATACTATTTGAAGTGGAGACCCATCCTACAATACATCAGATGACTTCCACTATAAACGGAATATTAAAACCGAAAACAAAATTTAGTGATTTAATAAAGAGTATTTTCCCATGCGGCTCTGTTACCGGCGCTCCCAAAATAAGAACCATGGAGATTATTCATGAGCTTGAGGTTGGGCAACGTGGCGTATACTGCGGGGCTTTTGGCTATATCTCCCCAAAAGGAAAAGCGACTTTTAATGTTCCGATAAGAACGCTGCAAAAAAGCAACTATGATACAGCCTGGCAGTACCGGGTTGGGAGCGGTATTGTATGGGACTCTGATGCAGGAGGTGAGTGGAAAGAGTGCGCCCAGAAATGCAGTTTCCTGCAGTTTGAAATGCCGGAGTTTGAGCTTATTGAGACCATGCTCTTTAAGAATAAATTTTTCTATGCAAAGGATCATGTTTCACGGATGCACTCTTCGGCCGAATACTTCGCTTACCCTTTTTCACGGCAAACGCTTAAAGAGCTCATGAAAGAAATTGCATTGGAGCTTGATTCGGATAAGGAATATCGAGTGCGTATTCTTCTGGACAAAAAAAGCAGGCTTCGTTGGGAAAAATCAGCCATATCGCTTAAGGAGAACGCCTCGAATACGCTTCAGCTTTCATCTCACCCGGTTAATGAAAAAAACCCCTTCCTCTTCCATAAAACTACCCACCGGCCCTGGTTTGAGGAAGCAATGAACGATATAATAAATGGCAGATATTTTGATGTTGCTTTCTGCAACTTAAAAGGTGAGATCACAGAAGGTGCAAGAAGCAACCTGTTCATTGAGAAAGATAACACACTCTATACACCGCCTGTTTCCTGCGGCCTTCTACCCGGTGTGCTGAGAAAAAATCTGATTCGCCGGGGAAAATGCAAAGAAAAAATTATCCTTCCGGAGGATATCCTTTCTGCTGATAATGTATACTGCGGGAATTCAGTGCGGGGGCTGATAAAAGTCAACGTTGAAAAAGACAGCGCACAACAAAAACATTAGTGGTATTATGTTATTCGGCCCACTTTCCTATACATTTATAAGGGCTGTAAATCAACTTTTAATAGAAATCTAATTTACTAAAACAAACCATTTTGTACCCATAACTATACAGGCTTTGAAAAAGACTGTTAAAGTAGAGTGCTTTTATACAGAAGCTTCTATCAGGCTAAATCTTATTAATAATAGCTTCAACCGTTTTTAATTTGTTATATTTGATAAAGTAAGAAATAGCATAATAAACACTATTCACATTTTTCCGTTCAAAAAAACAATCAAAAAAGCGGAGTGTGAATTTATTACTACCTTTTATAAAATATCTTAGTAATGAATAACTTAACATCAGAAAAAAAGAAAAGACTAAAACCTTTACCGTATTACCTTACGAAACCCTTAAGCAGGAAGGTAAGGGCGGGTTTTATTAAATATTTGGTATATAAAAAATGCGGGTCATACATTATTGACATTCCAGACGATCTTGCTGCAGTGAAGAATATATTATTTGTACTGCCCGAAGACACCCTCGAAGCCCTGCATCAGATTGTAAATATTTTATCAATTATCAATCATTTCAACAAAACGCATAAAGTCCATGCTTTTTTCTTATGCGAACAGAGGATAGCACCATATTTTAATAATTTTCAGGGCGCAAACTCTGTTATTGAATATGATGTTTCCGAGCGTTACCTTTTTTCAAATCATTTCTCTCTATTGCGGAAAAAGCTTGTTAAGGAATATATTGACCTCTGTTTATTCCTTGAAAGAGACCCCGATCTCTCATTATTATATCTGGTAGGCCAAATTCAGGCAAAAATCAGGATCTCCTATTCTGATGTAGGTTCATTCCCTTTCTTTAATTTACAAATAAAATCAACCGACCGCCATACCCATTTGACCGAACAAAACAATATCATGTCACGAATACTTGGCGCCAAATTGAGCAACGATATCCAATGGAGTGTTTCAAAAGATACCATTAGCGAGATAAAAATGATGTTAAAAGAGTCTTCTATCCCGGAAACAGATTGGTTAGGTGGAGTCGATGCACAGCTTTTCTATTATAAATACGGCATGAAGTGGATGGATAATCTTATTGAAAATCTTACAGCGCAAAGCAACAAGAGGTGGTATTTATACATAAGGGACATTCCGGAGGATTCTTTTTTTGACTGGTTAAAAAGTAAAAAGATTCCGGTATTTTCCGCTCTTTCTCCGCCACGCCTTGCTGCATTGCTTAAAAAAACCGATCTGATTATCTCAGGTAAATCTGAAACTTTTGAACTGGCGAACCTCTTACAAACAACTGCAATAGGATTGTTTGAAAAAAATGAGCTGCAAAAATATTGTAAATCAACCCCAATTTCAATTGGCATTCCCTATTCTATTAAACCCGATGAGCAAACTATTAAAAGTATAATTGATAGAATTACAGCACTTGCCGCTCAAAAAGACACGATTTGATTCAAAGAAATATTACAAAATGTAAAAAATAAATATCTACTTTATTAAATCAGGTAAAGAATATATAATCTATAATTGTAAATTGTATATAAGAATATATACAACATTAACAGATAAAT
>JAUXBV010000212.1 GCA_030619215.1 Fibrobacterota bacterium
AAGGTCAGCGTGGCAAACCACCTCGCTTCTCGGAAACGACTTCTTGGTTTTAAGATAATTCTCAGTTGCAAACTCTTTCATATCGAGCTGTTCCTGGCAAAGCCCCATGTGGAGTTGTACCCAGTCGTTCTTAAAGAAGTCAACATACTCAGCGAGGATTTTGCCAAAGATAAAAAATGCATCCCAGTATTTCCCCTGTGCATAAAGAGTTCTGGCTTGATTATACAGAACTGTAGGCCCGAGACTGGCCATCCTGGCCATTTTGCGGGCATAAATCTCCTCACGATGTTTACCGAAATCCCCGCGAAAGTAAAAGGTGTGTGTAGAGGTAAGATCAACATTGTCAATTATTGACATAAACTGATAGGCAATCTGAAAATCACGCCCGGTGTTTACTGACGGGACATTCAAACCCGGACATATTCCCCAGTAATCCGAGCCGGCTTGAAAGTGAATATTTATCATGCGAAGGATCCAGAAACCAATCCTTGAATTAAAATCAAATTCAACCTGTTTTGTAGAGCTCCCTGACACTGCAGTTTGAGCGAAATCCTCTGCCTGGGATATGAGGTCTTTAATATCAAGATCAATACCAACTTCAATACGGCCCTCCCATAATTTCCCAAGCCAGGATACTTTAAGGTTTGCAGCCTCACTATGCCAGGACTGAAATGCGAAATCAGGGGAAAGCAAATTCTGGAAATTTACTCCCACGACATGGTCTCCCAGAAGCGGATGGCGGAGAAGCCGATAGCTTAAGGCAACGTCCAGGCATAAACTGGTTATGGAGGAATCAAAATTTGCTTTGTGAAAAAGGTTTACATTGGTTCCAAAGCTGAGCCTGCCCCAAGGATTTACTGCATATGAAAGGATAAATAAATTTTGATTACCGCTCAAAAAATCGTCCGTAACGACAATGGTACCGTCTCCCTCATTATAATATGATCGGGGCACATCGCCCCTGGAACTCAGGCCCAGGTAACTGATACCGGCTGACTGATAAAGGCCGATAGGGATGATGGCGCCAAGCTCCATGAGAGAGAAGTTGTTCCGTAATGTCGGGCTCAGGGCCATCCTTGTGGTAAAATAGTTCTCTTCTGTCATGAATGACGGATTAGTAGCGGGAGAATGCCCTGCAAAAAGGTCGCGCCAGCGCTGTGTAACGTAGTATTCACCCGGTAGGCCGTCTGCAAGAAGGTTGACTGTAAAGCTATAGAGAAATATAAGCAGCAAACAAACAGGTGCTTTTTTGAAAAAGATACAATTGAGTTTTTGCATAATACTTCTCCCCTATTTACGTGTTAATAATCTATAGTTAACTTATAAATATCTCTATTTAACAACCGTAACAGGCTTAATACAGGTACTGTTATCCACCTGTAACCTGCAGTAATAAATACCGCTGGATATAGAATTCCTGTTGCGATAATGCCACCTAACAGAATGTCTTCCTGCATTTTCATATCTATCAACAAGTGTCGTTACCTTTCTACCGTGAATGCTATAAATGTCAAGTGTTACCTTACTAAATCTCCCAACCCTGTACGAAATAGCAACACCTGATGATACCGGACGAAAGCATACTTTACTTCCTGTAAAGGGATCACCAGGAGAGATTATAATCGGAGTCTCCTTTGTAGAAAACTGTATGAGCCTTTTTTCCGTAAACTCATACTTGTCGGTTACCATAAAGTTAATATCCCATGTCTGTTTATCCTCAGTGGGCGTACCGCTGAAAACTCCTTCAGAAGAAATATTCATTCCCTTTGGAAACCTGTCAGGGTTCAGTTTAAAGGAGTGGTTGTCGGGTATATCCGAAGTGTTTTGTATATCAGATACATAGCTGTCGTCATCTCCCCCTGAAATACCGATGACCATACCGGAAACGCCGCCGGTTAAATCTTTACCATAGTAGTATTCAATTTCGCCTGAAGGATACAGGGTAACGGCAAAATCAAAATGTACTTCATCTGCATTTACCAGAGACATTGTTTTCCAGCGAAAGGTCGCTTTTGTCTGATCTCCCGAATAATAGATATAATCTTCAAAAGGATTGAAGTAAAAAGCCGATCCCAGCACCGCTATTGCCCTAGCTGAGACCAGGTCACTTTCACTGTGTATTGCAGTATAGGTTGGATCAAACAGAATCGCCCCATCAGTGGAAACATACACTTTAATGAATCTCTCGCCGTAAAAGGGAAAATCAAATCCCAGATCCTGTTCAACGATACCTTGATAAATACTACTCGGTGTCAACTCGTTTGAGGTAATTTCCGGGAAGCTGCCTGAAGCATTGCCCTCAGTATAAGGCCCCGGCTTTATCTTCCATTTGTAAGGTTCGTATCCGCCTGTAGCTTTTAATGTGACGCTGTACGGCTTGTTAACCTGAGCATTGGGCATTTTGTCAGTAACTATTTGAAGCGGTTTATAATTCGGGTCGAGAATAATAGGGATATATTGACTGGGATATTTTATTGGTAAATTCGTATAAGGGTAGGCTAATTCAAGGGGAGAAGCCCCACGGTAATCTATGGCAGAGGCAGAGAGTATTTTAGCAGCTGCATCTTCTTTTCTGCAGTCAACCCTGAGAAATGCTTTCATGGGATCACCTGATATTGAGTCCAGTGAATAGGTCAGGTCAAGGCCAAATTCAAGCTCTGGAGGACTATTCGCGCCCTGCATCGGAAGCTTTCCTCCTGCAAAGGAAAATCCATGGTATGATATAACCGATTTGAATTCCGGAAGTGTATCCTTAATATTGGTACTCAAGCCGCCAGCGAAAGCAATATATGATCGTATCGGATGGCTTACATTTATTTTTAAAGTTAATTTTGGCGTGTGTATTTTTGTTGTCATAACATAGACATGGTTTTCATGAATACCTCCTTCATCTACTGGTAAAGCGCACAACCGGTACTGCATGTAAATACATCCGCTATCCTGCCAGTTCGCACCCCAGGTATTGGCAATCTTTAATACACCCTTTTCCATATCCTTTACATCAATCGCCCGGTCATTATTAATGTCAATATCGTTGGTTATTCTGCCGTCGCCGTTAACGTCAAATCCGATACTGTCATCATAGCCGATAAAAGTCATTGCATGAGCGCTGCCCACTCCCCAGCTTGTGACCACAGGTTTGCCATCAATGGTAGGCATAGTAATACCCCCAAACTCACAGGAAAAATTTGCAAGCCCTCCTGCTGAGGAGCCATTACCATGATCAAAGATCCACTGTTTTAATGTCTCCAACCCTTCAGGGGTACCGACTTCAACTATGTAATAATCCTCTAACCTGTAACGCATGCCCCTGTAATACTTGTCATATCCGGTTGCCCAGTAGGTACAGTCATCACCGACTCCACCATAATCGGCAACGGTAATGCATCCATGGTCCTTGAGAATATCAAAGCCGGTAAAGGACCACGATCCGTTGTCCTCCCCGTCATTCAGAAAATTCCAGGTAAAGTGAGAAGGAAAGCGGTTCTGGTCGAGACTTGCGTCCGAGTCCTGAATGAAATTAATCTCATAGGTGAATTGAATACCAACACCCGATGCCTGAGCGCAACTACTTCCGCTCTGGTTAAAAATCGGCGGGAAATATTTGAATTTTTTATTGTCAACTTTATCGGGAAGCCTAATCTTTCTGTTGGAAAAATCAAGGCGAGGCATCTTCCTTATCCTCTCTTTAGCTTCCTCTGTTAATTCTAGCACACCCCCTGCAATCCACGGCTCACCATTTGGATCGGGATTCATATTAACCGATTGAGAAAAGGCTGCTTTAGTAATAAAAAATATTACTATTATTGTAATTTTATTGAATCCATTTTTTAACATTTTTATTCACCTCTCTTTTGTAACTATGCAATTGCTATTATCTGAAGTGATCGTTTCTTGGCTATTAATTACCCATGGATAAGCCTGGATTCCCATTCTTACAGGTATGATATCTCAATATATGAGATACACCCTACTCCCACAGTGATGGGAATCCGGGCTGTCATGCTGATTATTTTTATTTGTCAATTTTATCTTTTCGATATTTATACCTATACTCCTACTCTCTCACTCCGATTAACAACTGTAAGGTCCTCGGTTTACTCGTAATTTCCAGCTCTGGCCCTATTTTAGGAATTACCTTAAAAACAACCAGATACGTGCCTGAGCCGACATACCTCCCATTTGAATTTCTGCAATCCCATACGTAATTTGCACTCCGGCTCTCCACATGATATCCCATGTTCCGGTCAGTTATTACCTGGTTACCTACAGCGTCAAATATGGTGAGGGTTCCGTCCAGCCAGAACTCTGTGGGAATTATCTTTTCAGCCTCTTTGGGAACTACCCGAAGAAGCATTCCCGTATTCCGGTTAGCTAAAACATCACTCTTATTCTCCTCATCCAATATTGACACTATCTCATCCGGTATCCTGGGGCCGTTCTTATCCCTCAGCTCACCCAGATTAGCCGGACCAACACCTTTTGGAATGAGGGTAAAGGGAAAAGGCTCACGCTCAACAGTGAGAACTGCCCTTCTGTTATCCGGATGATCCTGCAGATTACTTTTCACATCAATGACATTGTCATCATCCGTAGAAATCCAGATGGAGTCCCCTTCCATCATATAGAGGACTTCACTCTGAACGCCATTAATTGACAGAACCTTGAAAACCATTTTTGAACCCTCGCTGCTGAGGAGGTTCAAGTCGGTATAATAAATCGCTTCATTACTTTTCATACTCTTGAAATAAAACGGTCTGCTTTTGTCAACCCTGTTTATCTCTTCCGAAAAGGTGACTGTCAGAATATCATCCTTTGTATCGTCCATGTTATCATCCAGATGTGCAGCCTCGATAAGCGGTGGTATCTTGTCGCCAATTTGAACAGTTCCTCCCTTCAGTTGTATTTCCCATACGCCATCGAAACTAAAAACCTTCTCTTTAATGTGAAGTGTGTCTTCTTTGGTCACATAGGTAACAACCTCAACAGAGGCGCCTTGCTCAACATTCAGGGCTATACCATTATTTGATAAACTGGAAGAAAGAATGGCAAGTTTGCGCCATGAAGGAAGTATCAACTCGCTGACAATCTCCTGTACATGATTATCGGTAAGCACAACGTTACAATCATAGGTGATAAAGATGCTGTCAATCAATCCGTCCCCCAGCTTTTCATCATGGTAATCTGCGCTTGTTAGCTGAAGCGGTATTTTCTCCCTTTCAACAGTCAATACGCACCTTCTATTGTTGGGGTGATCCTGAATGTTACTTACAATATCAGTAACATTTTCAGCATCAATAGAAATCCATACCGAATCACCGGCTTCCATGGCATCTACCTGGCTCTGCACACCGGTAATTGACTGGACGGTAAACACCATTATGGAGTCCTGGCTGCTTGAGAGTGTCAAATCCGCATAATAAACCGCTCCGTTATTAGCCATGCTTTTAAAGTAAAAAGGCCTGTTATTATTCACACTATTTATCTTTTCAGAAAAAGCCACTGTCAATATATCGTTACTGGCATTATCCCAATAATCAACTAAATGCGCTGCCTCTAAAAGGGGCGGTATCTTGTCGCCAATGGGAATGGTTGCCGCAAAGAGCATGCCGCCCGCATTCAGTATTTTTTCAGTAACATGCAAGGTGTCCTGTTCAGTGACAAAGGTAACAGCCTGTGTTGAAGGATCCTGTGAAACAACAAGGGAAATCGTAGTTTCCGTAAAGCTGTTGGAAAGGATGGTAAGGTTGCGCCATACCGGAAGTGTCAATTGCGGAATTATCTCGGCTATATGATCCTGTGTGAGTTTATTATCACTTTCATAGGTAATGAGGATGCTGTCGATTAATCCGTCGCCAATTTTTTCATCATAGTAATCGGCACTCAATAATTTAATAACATTATCCTTTATAAAGGGAATAGCTATATACAACGTATCCAGGGGCAGTTTTTTATTCCGAAATACCGCTATGATACTATCAGCGAAATTCAGTTCCAGTGTCCCGTTATTCGAAGTTGGTGTTTCATTAATATTAAGTGCCCGTATATTTATAGCGTTGCTTAAATAACCTCCTGCATCGTTTAATTGAATCGTCTCAAAATCGTGTCGTGTGGAATTGGTTAACTCTATGGAGACATCGGAATAACCGTAGAGTATATCGATTTCATATTCGGTAAACCGGATATCCACAGCGCCCATGTTTTCGTAGGCACTGGTGATGGTTGCATTATTATAATAAAACTCCACTGTTCGATCCCAGTAGCGTACCTGGAACTTGGGAGGCATGGAGTCGATGGTCGTATCGATTTTTACCACATAATCAACATCAATTGTGTCGTCAT
>JAUXBV010000056.1 GCA_030619215.1 Fibrobacterota bacterium
ATTGATGCGCCGGATGACACAATCTCTTTAATAGAGAATCCCGTTTTTACGGCAAAAGCTTCCAGACGTTCTGAATGGGAGGCATTGTATGCTGCGGCTGCAATAAAGAAACTTTCCGATTCAAGACCGGCAATAAAACCTGGAAATATCGTCTCAGCACCGGCAACTTCGATACTGCCATCTTCATAACCGCTCATGACAAGCGGATCGGTCATAAGTTCCGTTGCATATTCACCAAAAGGCATGGTCAACTGTCCTGCCGTTAAAGAAAGAACTTCAACCGGCTTGAATGTAAACCATGTTTCAAGCAGTCCTATTACATCCTCATCCCCAAGTTCAACAAAAAGCCCTGCTTCTACTTTTTCACCAATCGCAGCCTCTACGCCGGTTTCGAGTCTTCCTATTTCGGCGCGGCCGGATTTATCATCTTCTGCGAACGATTGTAAAATATCAACTTCAAGCACACCGGATGGAGCAAGCTCCACCACTTTCTCTTTCTCCGTTCCCGCTTTCTCTTTTTCCGCTTCCGCATAAGTATAAGTAAAAGAAACGAACATTATAACAATTACTAAAACGCATACAAAATTTCTTTTTAAAAACATGTTAACCTTCCTTTCTGTGATTGATACTTTTTTCCGATAATTACAACACTACAAAACAAGGTTCAATAATCCGCCTACAATAAGGCTCGATACAACCATAATTCCCGCTGATTTCAGCATGTCTGTAAATCCCAGTTCTTTTACAAGAGTCGTGAAGGTAGCGATACAGGGGAAGTACATTGACAGTACCACAGATGCAATCACAAGTTGCTTCAGAGTTAAACCAAGAGGAACAAGCATGCCGATTGCAACATCTTTTCGCAGGAAACCAATTACCAGAGCACCTACAGCCTCCTTTGGAAGCCCGAAAACCCCGGTCACCACCGGTGCGGTGAATTTCCCTATGAATTGTATGATTCCCAGCGTGTAGAGTAAATTAGCAATAAAAACACCAAGGAGAACAAATGGCACAGCTTCTTTGATAAACCATTTTATACGTATCCATATTTTTTTCACCAGTCCTCTGATATAGGGAATTCTGTATGGAGGTATTTCGACAAATATTTCAAGTGATTTTCCTTTCAAAATACGGTTGAGTATTATACCAAGTATTATCCACACAACAAACAATGTGCCGAATACGGCTCCCAGCCCTTTGGCGCCATGCTCTCCTACCAGCCCGATAACCATTGCCTGTAATGCCATACACGGAACAGCAATTGCCAGTAAGGTTGCTGCAATAAATCTCTCTCTTCGTGTCTCCAGGATCCTTGTGGATAACGCACCGGGCACATTACAACCAAAACCAAGCAGCATGGGTATTATTGCCAGGCCATGTATACCCAATTTGTGCATTACCGTGTCTACCATTACAGCCAGCCTTGGGAGATAGCCGGAATCCTCTAAAAACGAGAGGACCACATAAAATGCAAACACATAGGGCAGCACTGCACCAATAGGGACAAAAATACCGGTGGTCAGAAGCCCAAATGACTGTCCGTAATCTATCTCTCCATCTATAAGTTTTCCAATGATAAGATTGTGAAAAAATCCCGTACTGCCCATGAGCCCCGAAAGTTTAAGCATCAGGGGAGTCCATAGTTTTTCAAAAAGGGGCTCGAATACATAGCCGATAAGTCCTTCGCCGATAAATCTAATGATTTTGAATGTAAGAAACATAACAGCCAAAGCTATTGGGATCCCGGTAAGCGGTTTTACCGATGCATCGCCAAGTCTTTCTAAAAAAGTGTGGTGCCGATGAGTTACCGTTTGTACTTTATCAATTATATTTCCGATTTCATGCCATTTCTCTTCATCATCATATTCGAGTTCGGTAATTTTAGCATCTTTTATTTTTTCGACAAGCTGTTTTATTCCCACACCTGTTATTGCGCATGTGGGAATGCAGGGAATACCCAATATCTCTTCCAATTTTTTTACATCAATTGATATACCGGTATGTTTTGTTTCATCCCACAGGTTAAGAGCAATAATAAGAGGCACTCTTTTCTTTACCAATTGAAGCGTAAGGTTGAGGCTACGCTCCAGGTTTGTTGAATCTAAAATATTAATAACAACATCTCCCTCCTTTAGCATATCAACCGCAATTTCTTCTGCTTTACAGGTGGGTTCCAATGTATACGTACCGGGAACATCAATAACTTCCGCCTTTTCTCCTTCGATTTTCATGCTACCTTGTGTAAACTCAACGGTGGTGCCCGGGTAATTAGATGCAATCACATCAGCTCCTGTGAGGCGGTTAAAAACAACACTCTTTCCCACATTAGGATTTCCCATAAGTAATACTTTCATACCTCACCTCCGTTATTGCATATTTCGACAAGTATTTGCTGTGCCATACCAAATCCGATAGCCACTTCAGTATTTCCCTGTCGTAAAAGGACCGGCCCTTTCATCCATTGCGCACTCACCTTTGTGATTTCCTTACCGATTCTGACACCCATTGCGTCAAGCTTGCGAACAAGACCGCGACCGCCCTGTATCGCCGATATCCTTCCTTTTTCACCTGGCGGCATCTCAGACAACGAAATGATATCACTCATAATAACGCCTCCTTAGCTTTTATTGTTATTTTTTTTAGTTATTTCTTCTTTCTTCTGACACTTATTGCAATATCCTTTTATTGTTATTCTATGGTTGACAGGATAAAAACCGTTTTTTTTTAATACCTCCTTTGTCATATTTTTGACTTTTTGTTTATGAACTTCCATAATTTTACCGCATTTAATACATACAAGGTGGTCGTGAGGTTCTTTCCCAAATACCCATTCATAAATCGTCCTCCCATTGTAAATGGCTATTTCAGAAATAAATCCTCCATCAACAAGAAGATTAATTGTGCGGTATGTCGTAGCACGTGAAGTACTTTTTCTAATTTTTCGTAAATAAAGAAAAACATCCTCTACGCTGAAATGCCCGTATATCGCCAATGTCGCATTGAAGACATTAATACGGGCAGATGTAAAACTCAACCCTTTGCTTTTTAAATAGCCTTTGAATTTTTCTTTAAAAGTATTCATCAAATTTTATCATACAGAAAAAAGTAATAAAAAATATGTGCAGTTTGATATACAGTAAGAATATCAAATGCATTTTATAATCATAAATACTGCAGAAAGTACTGTTAAATTTGTTATTAAATAAGAAAGTGCAAACAACGCATAACTATTTACATAAAATTTTTTTTCTTTCCAATCAGCAGAGCCGCACTTTTTTTTAAAGTCAGAATTCATGTTGTACCTCCTTTATATGGGGTTACACCACCAATTGTTTGTTATTTCAACCATTGTTAACACACCAATACTTTTTTCTATAAAACTAATTTTGTTAGGATAGACTAACTTTTATGGTAAAAAAAATTAACCCTCAACAAATTTTACTGCCATCCTCTATACCTCAATTCGTTTTATCTCATCTTTTTTAACGCAATGATCCAGGGTTTTATCTTCAAATTTATTGAGAAACCTTTCAAAAGAATCCTGGAGCATTTTATTCAAGTCAGGATTTTTTTCAAATAGATCAACAAATGCTGCTAACCTCATCGTTACTGTAGGTGTGAGGCTATGCTCCATACCACAAGCGACTTCTTCCGCTTCAGACACACCAATTCTAAGTATGTTAGTAATAAAATCCTTTAATATTTCATGGCGCCTTGCTATAATCTGTGCAACCTTGTAACCTTTTGGTGTCAATGTTATTACTTCATAGGGCTCATAGTTAATCATTCCTTTCTCAGCAAGGTTACGCAATGCTCCTGTAACCGATGCGCCATTAACTTTCAGCCTCTGCTTCACATCTTTAGAGCGTGCAACCTGTTTTTTAGTAATTGTGTTATATATTGCTTCAATGTAATCTTCAAGGCTAGGTGTAAGTGCAATATTTTCATTCATAAAGTTTCCTTAAATTAAAAACAAAAAATGTTTGTCTATCCTAATTATATTTGATTCCCCAAAAAAAGTCAACTATTTTTTGGGAGATATGTATTTTTTATTTCACAAACATGAACTATCAAAGACATTTAACTTTCAAAATGCATTCAAACCGCGCTATTCTGATATCTCTGATCTTTATTTCATTCATATCCATACCGGTTTCATCGCACCCCCATATGTTTATTAACATTGCCATGAAACTCATGCTCAGCGATACAGGCCTTCTTTGTATTCATACATACTGGGAAGTGGACGAAATGAACAGCGCCATAATATTAGATTACTATGATAATAATAATAATGGCAGATTCGAAAAAAACGAACTGGTACAGATTCTGAAAATCACCCTTCCCAGTATCTGTGATGTGATAAATATTTCGTATGGCCTGGAATCTATTGAAACCGAAGAAATCAAAAAGTTTAATGCGGTCGTAAAGAATAAAGAAACGGTTATTTACTCTTTTGTAATACCCTGTAATATTCATATTAAAGAATTAACCGACAAAGAAGTAGTTATTATGTTTCAAGACCCGACAATGTACATTGCTTTTGATTTGAAAAAAGATTTGATTCAGGTTTCTCATAATAACAACATTGAAGGTTTATTTTCATTTCGAACCATAGATTACACTGAAGCGGTTGTTTTTCGCTTGATAAAGAAAAAAGAATAACCACGCCATTATCCTACACAATCTGGGAAAGCAAATGAACTTCTATATGATGAAACCATTAACAATAAAGCATGTTTGTGCGCAACACGGATGCTTTTAATTTTTTCCGATTAAATTGAAAATAAACGTGTCGAATTGTTTAATTGGCTTTATACTTTTATCTATTTTTGACCTCATGAGCGCCCCCTCCCAGGCGCTTATTATAAATCCGACAGTTTCTTTTACATCTAAAGATTCGGAAAGGGAGCCCTTTAATTGGGCTTCTTTAAGGCACCCAATAAATTTAGTAATTATTATGGAGTAAATATTGCGGAGCTTTTTTCTGAATGTTTCGTTTATATCCCCCATTTCCTGTATAAGATTGCCTAACAGGTTTCCTCCGGAAAAATTATCTTCTTCAAATTTCTTGGAAAAGGCAGAAAAAAAATTGCGTAACCGGGTAATCGGCGGGAAACATTTATTTTGAAGTTTGATATCGATCTCTCTAATGTAGTATTGTGCATAGTGATCAATTATTTCTAATCCAAACGCATCCTTACTATCAAAATAAAAGTAAAATGATCCTTTTGGTACATCTGCCGCTTTAAGAATTTCCTGAACGCCGGTAGCATTAAATCCTTTTTTGATTATTATTTTTATACCGGTTTTGATTAAAAGAGTTTTTGTTTCGCTTTTTTTCATAATTCCCCCAAAATGTATAGTAGACCGGTCTATTTTTAAATAATATAATAATAAATTAATTATATTTCCAATAAATCGTATTAAAATGAGGATTTTAACCAAAACAGGCGCGAAATTGCATGAAAATATATGCATTTTTAATAAAATCCATTGACAGTACCAGGTAAAAATATTTATAATATTGCTGCAATTAATTTTTTTTATATTTTAAAAACTTTTTTAAGGAGGTTTTATGTCTAAGTTTTTAATTAGTCTCCCCCAAATGCCTCTAGATGAAATAAAGGCAAATTGAACAAAAGTAGTTGAAGCTTCCGTTGGAAGTGCGTGTAAAATGGGCCAGGCTTATATTAACGAAAGTAAAGCTCAAGCGTTATGCTGCTGGGATGCTCCGGATAGGACAACAATAGAGGGCGTATTTACAAAAGCGGGCGTTAACATAGAATCAATAGAGGAGGTTGTAGAATACGCAAGTTAGTAATTAACATGTGAGCTTTTACAATAAAGATTTAAACGGCATAAGAATTTATTCTTGTGCCGTTTTTATTAGTTACCTTTTTCTTTAATAAAAAAGCCTGCGATACTTAGCATACAACTAATCACCGCAGGCTGCCATTCAATATTTTACGTAGGAGTTATTTTTCCACTTTGTAACCGGCTTTGGTCCAGGCGGTAAATCCACCCTTCATGTTTTTCACATTCGTGTATCCCAGGATGCCTAAGAAGCCTGCTGCCATTGTTCCCCGCGCACCTCCCTTGCAGTAAATAATTATCGCAGCGTCTTTTTTGGGAATCTTGTCCAGGTTTTTAGAAAGCGAGTTTAGGCGGATAAGCATAGCGCCCGGAAGCTTGCCTAATTTCTTAATCTCATCCGGTTTCCGGACATCGATTATAATCAGATTAGGTCTTACTTTCATCTGGTTGTTCATTTCCTCCGGCATAATTTGATAAAACTTTTTCGTATGGACTGTGCTGAGGTACTTATCGATTGCCTTTAAAATAGGGTCGTCTTGTGCTGAGCTGCTCAGGGGAACTAAACATACACCTAAAACAGCTAATGACAAAATTGTTCTTATAAAAAGGTTTTTTGGGTGTAACATTGGTATTATACCTCCTCAATTTTGGTTTAAGATTGATGTTAGTTAATATGCCTTAATATAATTTATTATTTCGTTAAAAATGTCCCTGTCCGGCAAAAAGCAGCACGAACCTGAGGCTTATACCGCCAAATAAAGATAGCAATGCGATACTTTTCCCTATTATCCCGGGACTTTTCTGCCGGAGGACGATCCATATAACGGCAAGTATAGCAGGAATAATAAATCCCAGGCTAACGGTAGCCCACCAGATAGCGCCATAATGGGATAAGAGATACTCTAAAGCATCCTGGGTTGCCTTTGGACTGCTATAAAGTTCTGTAATATATAAAATGAGCATGAGGCATGCTGTAAATGCTCCCAGCGAGAGGGACCAGCCCGATATATTTTCCCCGAATTTAAACAGCTCCAACAGGGCAGCTCCCATGGCAACTGCGGATGCGAAAAACAGCGGAGCAAGAAGCATCGAACACCAGAGGGGTACTGCCTGCAGGCAGCTTGCAAACATGGCCCCGGTATAAGTGCCTACCACCACGGAAGAGCCGATAAGCAACCAGGCAAGGAGATTGAGTATCCGTTTAGGTATAGGAAAGATTTTAAAATAGTCGATAATAAACCCGAAGAGGCAAACAGCAGAGAGGGTAAGCGACAATGTTCCCCATGAGATTGCTGAAGTAATATTAAAATTAAGATATAACCAATACACACTCCACATCTTGCTGAGGTCCAGTATCAGCGAAAGAAGGTCAACAATTAAAATGGGGAAAGCAAAAAACACGGCGGCCTTTGCCAGGCCTTTGCGGTCCGTCAAATGGGCAATACCGGCAATGATGCTCAATCCGGCCACCAGGGCGGATAGAACAAAATGCAATCCAAGCGGCCACTCCCATACATGTCCCAGTTCATTGGCTATTCCAATTTCCATATGATCAAGCCTCCTCTGTAAGTTTCTTCTTCAAATAGAAGAATTTTGGGCGGGTGCCTATTTCTTTTTTTGGAATGTGAATTTTTTTATCTTTTAAAGCCACCCTGATGTCACTCTTCGGATCATCCAGGTCTCCGAAGACTCTGGCTCCGGTTGGACACGTCTGCACGCAAACCGGTTGCTTATCTTCTGCGAGCCGGTGATCACAAAAACTGCACTTTTCAGCATATCCCTTTTCAGGGTTAGTAAAACGGGCATCATACGGGCAGGCAACCACGCAGGCTTTACAGCCAATACACCTGGTGGCATTGAGCCGCACCAGGCCGTTTTTATCTATGAAGCTTGCCCCTGTAGGGCAGACCAAAACGCAGGGTGCAATCTCGCAGTGCCTGCACTGATCGTGGCGAAACTCGACCTTAACATCAGGAAAAGTCCCCTGCTCTATTTCATACACTGTCAAACGGAACACCTCCGGGGGCACTCCGTTTTCAGCCTTGCAGGCTACCATGCAGGCGCCACACCCCACACATTTTTCCAAATCAACAGCCATTGCATACTTACTCATGAAACACGACCTCCGCTTTTAACGAACTTGACAAAATTCACGTGCAGCCCACAGCTTCCGGATATCGGATCCAATTTATACCGGGTCTGAAGGGCAATATCGCTCGCTCCCTTTCGGTGCTGGCGTTTCAGTTTGGGTGTGTTATGTCCGAATCCGTGCACCATATACACACAGTCGGAACGGATACGTTCGGTAACTTTCACTTTGATCTTGTTGGATTTCGCTCCATCCTGATTTTCCAGGGCCACATACTCTCCATGCCGGAGCCCTAATTTTTTGGCTACCTTGGCATTTACCCATACTTCATTCTCCCGCATGATTTTAGAAAGCCACCTGTTGGATTGTGTCCGCGAAAAGGAGTGTACCGGGGAACGCCCATAGAGAAGCCTGAAGTATCCATCAGGCGGTTCTTCTACTTTTTCGTACTTAGGCAAGGGATCAAGTCCGGCTTCCTTCAGTCGTTTGGAATAGATCTCGATCTTTCCACTCGGCGTCTTGAACGGAACCACCTCTCCTTTGGACTCATAATCTTTTATGTAGGGTTTGCTCATCTGCGGTTGTTTTACAATTCCTTTTTTCCGTATCTCTTCAACGGATAGTCCCAGAGAGTCCAGTCTGGTATTGAGGTATTCTTCATAATTCTCCCAGGGAAAATACTCGTCAAGGCCCAGGCGTTTACCTAGCTCCCTGGCGATCCACCATCCCGGTTTTGTATCGTATAACGGTTTAATCACCGGCTCGCGGAAGCTTATAAATGGCGTTGTCTTATGGGGAACGGCATGTAAATCACCATACCGTTCCAGGTAGGTCGTATCAGGCAGGATTACGTCCGCCCACATCACATGCTCTTGCGGCAGTATATCCACGCAAAGGTAAAAATCGAGGTTTTTAAGCGCCTTTTTGACCCGGGGCACATTCGGCATTGAGTGAAAAAGATTGGTGCCTGCTGCGACAAGGCCTTTGACCGGATAGGGCTTACCGGTAGCCATAGCTTTAAATAATTCAGGTTCCACAAGGCCGCCGTACAGGAATTTCTCACCCTTTCCGTCAACACGCGGCCTGACGTTGTCGGGTAATACTTCCGAGCCGAGTCCGCCTCCGCCTCCGCCGCATCCGCCGCCCGCGCTCGCCAGTTTGGACGGTGGGTATTCATACTCCATAACCCACGGTTTTGCAGCGAAGTAGAAACCGCCTTCACGCCCGTAATTGCCCAGCAGTGCATTAAGAATAAACAGGGCTCGCATGCGCTGTGTATCATTTCCATACCATGAAACGTGCCTGTTTGGCGGGATCACAGCATGGTGCCCGTATTTTGCCATCTCCCGTGCGATCTGTACGATTGTGCCGGCTTCAATTTCGGTAATCTTTGCAGCCCACTCGGGTGTATATTCCGAAACGTGGTTTTTCAACTCCTCAAAGCCGATCGCGTACTTATCAAGGTACTCCTTATCGTATCGTTCCTCTGAAATTATCACGTTCATCCATGCCAAAAGCAGGGCCGTGTCAGTACCGGGCTTTATGGGAAGCCACCAGTCAGCCTTGCTTGCCGCAGTGGAGAAACGTGGATCAACCACTGCCAGCTTTGCTCCGTTATCAAGAGCACCGATAAAATCCTGCATCAACGTATTATGGGAATTCTCCCCGATATGATTGCCGATTAATACTATGAACCGGGCATTTTCCCAGTCTACCGGCATGTGTTCCCCCACCGGCCTGCCGAAAGTCAGCTTTGAAGCAATCTCACGGCCGCCGATGCACAAAGCATGTGCAGGACCGCCGGAATTGGGACTGCCCCAGGCAGCGGCCAGATGGCCGAACAATCCTCCGCAACTGCAATGGCACAGCCATGCTGTGGCTTCCGGGCCACCCCACTTTTCACTGACCTTTAAAAGTTTCTCCGCGGAATAATCCAGCGCTTCTTTCCAGCTCGCTTCGCGGTATTTTCCTTCCCCGCGTTTCCCGGTACTGATAAGAGGCTTCTTCAGTCTGTCCGGATTGTAAAGCTGTTGAATACCGGCCTGTCCGCGCGCGCAGAGTTTTCCACGGCTGAGAGGGTCATTTTCGTCTCCGGTAATCTTGACCACTCTTCCGTTAACCACCTTCACTTTTATGCCGCAGTGCCAATAGCACATGTCACAGAAACTGTATTTGGTCCCTGTCTCCCCTTTAGCTTTCTTCCTGCCGAATGTTGAGCAGTCAATACTTAAGGCCCCGACGGTAGCTGTTGAAAGCTTGAAAAATTCTCGTCTTGTAAAGTCAATCATTTTTGCTTAAACCTCCAAAGAAGGAATCTTGCGTACAATGTTACACACTTCAGGTAGTCCTTTCTTCATCCTCATATTTTTTTATACTTTAAACTGATAAAAATAGTATTTATACCCATAGGGCATAAGTTTCTTTTGAGTTGATGGTGCTATTACATAGCCCCACAACTCAACTCAGCTTTATCACATTATTCATATATTTAAATAGTACGGTAAAATAAATAAAAAGATCATTTCCCCGCAATCATTTTCAATATTTTTATTACCATATTGTCAATTACTTTATGGCATCTCTTTGTTCCTTCTCTTCTTGCCTCTAAAATACCCACATTTCTCAGTATACTGAGATGTTGAGAAATAGTGGACTGGGGTAATCCCAGCTTGCTCTGTATCTGGGTAACATTACATTCATCTTTGAGAATGCCGGCTAACATTTCCAAGCGGACCGGATGCCCCAAGACTTTCAACGTCTCAGCGGCACGTTCATAGTCGGTTTTTTTCATTCACATACTACCTTTTCAATATTTTATTGCTATAAATATGCATTAAGCACTTCTCTTTACCATAATTTTTCCTCGCAGATGTTGAATCCTATCGATTTAATAAAATTCTAACATTCGTCACATAAGACTTA